>JAJBVF010000099.1 GCA_020859965.1 Clostridiales bacterium | reverse complement strand
ACCGCAATGGGAGCTGTCATGCAACCAGGTGATCCGGATGAGGGGGACGGCAGGCTTCCGGAAAAGATGATAAGCCTGCGGAAGAGAATGACTATGCCGAATATGAAATCATTCCTGCAGCGGAGAACGGCAATTATCAAAAATTTGAATCCATGCTCCGAAGTCTGATCGAAGAAGCGGTCGCGGAGCAAAATGAAAAACTGGAACAGAATCTGGAGGAAATGATCCGTGAGCAGCTGGAAGATTTTTACATACAGGTTCAGCAGGAAGAATCCAAACGGGAGGCGGCAGCGGCGTCGCAAAACCATTTTGCTTACGGAAGGAAGAAAAGAAGTCTGCGAAGCAGGCTGAAGGATGTGATCCATGCGGCTTTGTAGGCTCTTACAGATCTTTGTGAGGTTTTGCATCCCAATCTGAAAAATGTATAAACGAAAACGGGGACTTCCCTTAAGAAAAGGAAGCCCCGTTGTTTTCTTATGTATTTCGCAGTGACAAGCTGCCTGCTGTTTCACTGCTTTCACGGTATCTTATTCAGCAGAAATCGCTCCTGTCGGGCAAGCTGCTTCGCAGGTACCGCATTCCAGACAGACATCCGGATCGATAACATACTTTCCATCACCCTCAGAAATCGCATCTGCCGGGCACTCGCCAGCGCATGTTCCGCAAGCTACACATTCATCAGAAATTACATATGCCATGATTAGTTTCCTCCTTTTAGAATAATAATAGAAATCCCTTTCGGAACCTTTGCTCTATTCTAATACAAAATGATAAATTAGACAAGCCAAATCTCAAATTTCTGTGTATTTTTGTGAAAACACGTTACAGGTAATCAGTATGGCAGATGTTCAGGTGCAATCGAAGTGATTTCCAGAAAGAAGAACGCCTTGCATATTTCTGCGATTCATATTATAATGAACGCGGTTATGGTGAACGGCATAATTCTTTTGTCATTCACTGGAAAGGTTGCCACTGGCACCCAATCATTTTGTTGTTTACTATAAGAATGATTTCGGGATCTGCGGGTTCTGGAACAGATAAAGGAGGAAAATGAAATGCCGGATACAATTACGAAAGACATGACAATAGGCGAGATCCTGGAGATCGATTCCGGACTTGGCCCGGTTCTGATGGCAGGAGGCATGCATTGCATTGGCTGCCCGGCTTCCCAGATGGAGTCTTTAGAGGAAGCTGCAATGGTACACGGGGTTGATCTTGAACTGCTGCTGACACGTCTGAATGCATATCTGCAGGCGTTGCGGAGCTGATATTTGACTAACAGATATCAGGCTTTAACGACATGATCTGCGGATAGAAGAAAGCAGTGAGAGTACAGTACAAGGGAGGCTGGCGCAGATAGCGCCAGCCTTAAGCATATCTGTTTGAAAAGGACGGTGAGGCAATGCGATTGCCGGATGCGATTGCTGCGATGCGCCCGGGCAAGCCCAGGCAGACGCAGAGGTTTTCATTGATGACCCAATGGGGAGAGCAGGTGGATCCGGATCATGTAGTGTTTGATTATCCGCGTCCACAGCTGCGGAGAAAAGAGTGGATCTGTCTGAATGGTACATGGCATTACACGTTCACAAGATCAGGAAAGCGCCCCGGACATGTGGACGGAGACATTCTGGTACCGTTCTCTCCGGAAACGTATCTTTCGGGAGTAAACCGGCGCCTGAAGCCTGGAGAGTATCTCTGGTATCAGCGGAGTGTTACACTGCATGAAGTACCTGAGGACAGACGTCTGCTTCTGCATTTTGGAGCGGTAGACCAGAGCTGTACAGTGTGGTGGAATGGACATCTGGCTGGCAGAAGCGAAACGGGATATCTTCCGTTTTCCATGGATGTGACAGATTATGCCCGGGCGGGAAAGAATCTTCTTCGTGTACGTGTCCGGGATGATACAGAGGAAAGCCGCCGAAGCCGGGGCAAACAGTCTACACAGCCTGGCGGGATGTTTTATACGGCACAGAGCGGAATCTGGCAGACGGTATGGATGGAATGGGTTCCGGAAAATTATCTGAAAAAACTGCAGATCACGCCATGCTTTGATTCGCAGACAGTACGTCTTGCCTTTACGCTGGTCCGGCCTGCAGATCTGGAAATCCGTATGCGCTGGAAGGATGAGTTCTACACACATTGCGTGAGAGCACGGGAATTTGAACAGAGCAGCTGTCGGTGTACAAAAGAACTGACTCTGCCGGGCTTTCGGGCATGGTCGCCAGAGGATCCATTCCTGTATGAACTGCAGATCCGTGCGGGGGAGGATCAGGTTGAGAGCTATTTTGCGATGCGGAAGTTTTCCGTTGGAATGGATGAAAATCGTCGGCCAAGGCTGCTTTTAAACGATAAACCGTACTTTTTTAATGGAGTTCTGGACCAGGGGTATTGGCCGGAAAGTCTGTATACACCGCCGTCCGATGAGGCAATGAGGGCGGACATCCGAAATATGAAGGCTCTGGGATTCAATACGATCCGCAACCATGCGAAGAGTGGGCCTTTGCGCTGGTATTCCCTCTGGG
>JAJBVF010000454.1 GCA_020859965.1 Clostridiales bacterium | reverse complement strand
AGAAAGACGGGGAGGACATTAAGTATATCACACAGATCGGCACCGGCAATTACAATGAAAAGACCGCAAGATTATATACGGATTTTTCCCTGATGACGGCTGATCAGAACATCGGGGAGGAGGCAAGCGATATCTTTACCCACATGTATATGGATGAGGTGGTGGATGAGGCAACCTATCTCATGGTGGCGCCTCTGTGTCTCAGGAATAAGATCCTGGAACGGATCGACTTACAGATCGAGCGCGCGAAGGAGGGAAAGAGTGCCTATGTGGGGGCAAAGACAAACTCTTTGACTGACAAGGTGATCATTGAAAAGCTTATCGAGGCGTCTGAGGCCGGCGTGAAGATCGATCTGATCGTCCGCGGAGCCTGCTGCCTGATCGCGGATGTGCCGGATGTCACGGAAAACATCTCGGTCCGCAGTATCGTGGGACGCTATCTTGAGCACTCACGCATCTACATCTTCGGGAGCGAGGATCCGGAGGGCTATATTTCCTCTGCCGACTTTATGACACGGAATACGACCCGCCGTGTAGAGGTGGGGGCACCCCTTTATGACCCGGATATCCGGGAGCGCGTGCTTGAGATCTTCCGTATCCTGATGAAGGACAACGTGAAGGCCCGCGTGCAGCTGGCCGACGGGACCTATGTCCGTGCACGGCAGGACGGCGAGCCGCTTAACGCGCAGAAGTACTTTATGTACGAGTGACGGCGGCGCGTTTTGGGCAGTCAGATTTTATATTTGGAAGCGAGGTAACCTATGCAGGAACTGACGGCTGAAATGAATGAGATCCTGGATGAACAGGACGCTGAAAAAGCAAAGCGCCGGGAGCTGGCGACCCGTGTCATGCTGTTCGCCAGAGACCAGATCATGGTCTCTTTGCGCTTTTTGGACCGCGCCCTGTTTCGGATGCCGCTTGTCCCGTCTGATGTCGTGGAGAGTTACGGCGTGGACGGAAGGGAGATCCGCTTTGGGGTCAATCATGTGCTGGAGTCGTTTTCGCGGGAGAAAAACCGCTGCACCAGGGCTTTTTTGCACATGATCTTTCACTGTATCTTCAGCCATCCGTTTCAATGTGAAAATCTGGATGGAGAGTGCTGGAACTTAGCCTGCGACATCGCAGTGGAGGCGTCCATTCTCGATCTGGACCTGGCGGATACCCGCCTGATCGCGGATGAGGAGATGAGACGGCTCTTAAAGCACCTTAAGCGGGAGGTCCCGGCACTGACAGCGGAGAAGATCTACCGCTTTTTACTGGATGATCCGTCAAGTGCGGCCCGCTACTTTGCACAGGAGGAGCTGTTTAGACAGGATGATCATCGCTACTGGATTCCGCCAAGAGTAACGGACGCGGCCCAGAGGACCGGCGATACGATCACAGCGGATACCATGACTGCCATGGTGGGCTGCCACGAGGCGGACACCGGCGAGGAGGGTGCCGATCAGCTGGAGGACATCGATGAGGCGCTTCTCGGGCAGACCCGGGATGAGTGGGCGGATGTGAGCCAGCACGCCAAGACAGACCTGGAGACCTTCTCGAGGGAGCAGGGCTTCGGGGCAGGCAGCCTTTTGTGGAACTTAAAGGAGACCCTGCGGGAGAAGTACGACTACGGAGAGTTTTTAAAAAAAGTTTGCGGTGCTCGGCGAGGAGATGCATATAAACGACGACGAGTTTGACTATATCTATTACACCTACGGATTAAAGCTGTATGAGAACATGCCTCTCGTGGAGCCGCTTGAGTACCGTGAGAACAAGAGGATCCGCGAGTTCGTCATCGCGATCGACACATCCGGCTCCTGCCAGGGAGCCACGGTGGAGCGGTTTTTGCAAAAGACTTACGAGATCCTGAAAAATACGGAGAGCTATTTCAGCAGGGTCAATATCCACATCATCCAGTGTGACTCGAAGATCCAGCGGGATGTAAAAGTAACGACGGATGATGAGTTTGACGCGTATATGCAGGATGTACAGCTTTCCGGGTTCGGTGGGACGGATTTTCGGCCGGTGTTCGACTATGTGGATGAGCTGATCGAGCGGCATGAGTTTCAGAACCTGAGGGGGCTCATCTACTTTACGGACGGGCGCGGGACGTTTCCAGAGCAGCCGCCGGATTATGAGACGGCGTTCGTCTTTGTGGAGGAGGGGTTTGAGATCCCTGAGGTGCCGCCGTGGGCGATAAAATTGGTGCTTAGAGAAGAGGAGATATAATGAGGGCGTGTGAAAATACGAATTTAACGCGGCACGCCTTCGAGCTGACGCACCTTCAAGTACCGGCGTCTCAAAGGGCCGCTTTTAAATTGTATTTCTCACACGCCCATGTGCGGTATATTATAGTTAATAATTAATATCCTTATTTTTTTAGTAAAGGGGAGTTATGAATATTCAAGAAGCTAAGGAGCAAATAGAGAAGGATGTAAAGATTTATCTGGCTAAGGATGAGTATGGCAAATATAGCATTCCGGTGGAGCGGCAGCGGCCGGTGTTTTTGCTGGGAGCGCCGGGAATCGGAAAGACGGCCAT
>JAJBVF010000160.1 GCA_020859965.1 Clostridiales bacterium | reverse complement strand
ACATATTACTGCGCGGATAACTGTGACCATGCAAATGGCGTCGGCAGTACCTATCATCTCGGTACGCATACGCTGTACAGCGATTATACGACGCTGCTCGCGCTTCTCGGTTCGGATTTCCAGTCCGGAGATTCGATCAACAGCGAATACGGCGGAGCGCCCGCGCTTGCCTGGGAGGAGGGAGAAGCTGAGCCGACGCCGGCTTATCTTGTGACCTTCCTTACAGACGGTACCGCTTCCGTTTGTGTGGACGGCGAGACGGTTTCCTATGCGGCAGTAGAGTCCGGCGGAAGCGTTGATTTTACCATTAAAACGTCGGCTGGCTATTCGGTTGCCTCTGTTACTGTGGACGGTGCAGAGCTTACGTCGGCGGATGGCGTTTACACGCTGACCGGTGTCACGGCTGAGACGGAGGTCGTGATCGAGACTGCGACCGGAGCGCTTTCTTTGGTGGACGGATACTACCAGATCGCGGATGAAGCGGATCTGGTCGCGTTTGCCGTACTTGTGGAAGCGGGCGAGACGGACGCGAAGGCGCAGCTGACGGCGGATATTGTCCTTACAGAAGAGTGGACGCCCATCGGTACATATGCTGAGCCGTTTGCCGGTGAACTGGACGGCTGCGGCTATACGATCAGCGGACTTTATCTGAACGGAGCCTACACCTATGCGGGTCTTTTCGGCTGCATCGACGGCGCCTCCGTTTCCAATCTGATCGTGAAGGGGTATGTGCGCAGCACGCTTGCGACAGCGAGTGCGGCTGCCGTAGCGGGCATGGCTTCCGGGATCTGTACATTTAATCATGTAGGAAGTGAAGCGATTGTCATCAGCAATAACACAAATGTCGGTTACTATGCGACCGGCGGTATACTGGGATTTGCAGAGTCTGAAAGCAGCGTTGTTTTCTCATCCTGTTATAATAAGGGAACCATCGCCGGGAAGAGCGGCCATACCGGCGGCATTCTGGGCGGTACGAATTCCTACTATATTAATACAGACAACGGTACGCAGGCAGGCGTGATTATGCTGAACTGCTATAACCTGGGCGATGTGTCCAAGCCCGGCTCCTACGGTTATTCGGGAGGCCTGGCGGGATCTGCATACGGCGCGAGTCTGACTAACTGCTACAATCTCGGCACGGTGACCGGCAACGGCACGGATGACAACGGAGAGCTGATCGGTTACGGCACAGAAGCGACGGCGGAGAACTGTTATACCAGTGGGGATACCGACCTTTCTGCACTGGTGCTTGGCTCCGCGTATAAGGAAGGCATCGGCACATCGGCGCCGGCTCTTTCCTGGGAGACGGCAGCCTATGAGGCGCCGGTTTCTCTGACTGGTATCGAGGTAACGCAGGCGCCGGACAAGATATCCTATAAGACGACAGAGTCGTTTGATCCGTCCGGCATGGTTGTTACGGCGACCTACAGTGATGGCAGCACGGTACAGGTCAGTGATTATACATGGAGCCCGACCGACACACTGAGCGAAGATGTAACACAGGTGGTTATTTCTTATAATGATTATCTGACTGTTGTAGATGATGTCACCGCAACCGTGGATATCAGTGTAGGACAGCAGGTGTACACGGTTACGTTTGATTGCGCGGATGGCACCTATATCTATGTGGGATCCGGCGGAACCGGCTATGAGACCATTACGGATGAGAGCGGAAAAGTTACCGGCGTGAACGTATATGATACATATTCTCTGCTGTTCATTGTGCGGGCAGAGTCCGGGTACAGCGTTGACACTGTGACGTTTTCTCCGGAGGATGTTGTTTACACTTCCAGTGTGAATGCGGATTCTGTATCCTATACGATTACCAGTGTGACACAGGATATTTCAGTCAGCGTGAACGCGCAGGAGGCTGATACCTACTTTAATGGAGAGGGAAGCGGAACCGCGGAGGATCCTTATCTGATTCAGAGCGAAGACGACCTGAGAGAGCTGGCAAACAGGGTCAATGCGGGCAGGACCTACTACGGCGTTTCCTTCCTGCTGACAGAGGATATTGAGCTGACCGGAGAATGGACGCCCATCGGAACCGGCGCGTACTATCAGACGACCGGATCTTTCCAGGGAACGTTTGACGGCGGTAATCATACAGTCAGCGGCCTTTCCATTACGTCGAATCATACTGAGTCCTATAACGGCTATGGCCTGTTCGGCAAGGTGAACGGGGCGGTGATAAAAAATCTGGCCGTAGATGGTGCGATCACCAATCAGGCCTCAGATGATTCGGGATGTAAGAGCTATTACGGCGGTATCGTGGGCGTGTCCTACGGAGGACTTACGCTTGAAAACTGCACAAGCCACGTGGATGTGACGAACAGCTATTACTGGCAGTCTCAGGAGACCGCACCGGAGTCCTATGTGGGCGGTCTGATCGGCTACAGCTACGGCGGCACACTGACCGTAGTGAACAGCTATTCGGACGGCAGTCTGATGAATCGCAACACCAGTGCCTACTATTACAATACGACGAAGAATTATGTGGGCGGTCTGCTTGGAGGATTTTAT
>JAJBVF010000430.1 GCA_020859965.1 Clostridiales bacterium | reverse complement strand
GATAGAGAATTTGCTCCTCGCGATATCCTTGCGGGTAATCGTATAGGTGAGGCTCCTGTCCCAGAGAACGTCCGTCTGACACCCGAAGCGAGTCCCGCGGTAGCCCCAGAGTTAATCGACTATCGTATTGGTGCAGACGGGAGTGTGATTGAAGGCATACCGGAGGTTGACCCGAACCGCTATCAGATGATAACAGAAGCGATTGATGAGGAAGGGCGGTTCCCACGAGAGAATCAGATAAAAAATGATATCCGTGCGGAAATTGGCGCAGCTAAAGACGATAAGATTTTCATCCACCGTAAGCCTGGTGAGGAATATTACACCGTTTACCGTGGTGACAAAAATACCAGAGGGTATAAATCAGCAGAAGAAGTAGCTGGACTTAAGGTTTTCGCGGTAGATGATTCACTTGAGCTCCAGAACCGCGAAAAGCAATACGCGCTCCTTCGTGACACACAACCTGACACCCCAGTGCCCGAACAGCTTACCGTCCGGTCATATGCTGAAGCGAATAAAATATCGGTTGCTGAAGCCGCCCGTCGGCTCGAAGCTGAAGGCTATGCTGTTCCACGTGGGGAAGCACAGTCTAATGGACGACGCGGAAGAGTCAAGGCCACAGAGCCAATTACTGGCAAGGTGATGCCGGAGACCCGTACTAACATCAATCGTGCAATAGCGAATGCGACAGAGGCACTTACTGCCGAACTTCCAGTTTCACGCGAAGCTCTTGACGTATCTGGCCGCGTACTAGATATCGCCAATGAAAGGATTTCCACGGCAATTGATACGGCTGTGAGAAGTGCCACGCCTGACGCTGTCCGCTTGGCCAATGATATTGTTCATACCGGCGAAATAAACCTAAACGCCCCCGAACTGGCACGAACCGTACAGGCGGCGGGTGAGCTGGTCAATACCGTCGCTAGTGAAGTCGGTGCAGCGAGCGATGCTATTGGCACGCAGGTGGTGCGCGCTGCGAATGAAGTGTTACCAAGGCTGGAAGCGGCGGTCAATGATGCTACCCGTGTCACTGGTGGCACTCCTCTCATTCCTCCTCCGGCAGAGGCTGCGATCCCAAATATTCGCGCCCGTACCCGCTGGAATCCTGATGGCAAGGCTGTTGTGGATTTCTTCCAAACAACTGACCTTACCTCTGCTCCACATGAAATGTTCCATATCTTCCGGCGCATGGTGGCTGATGCTGCCGAAGACCCGAACGCGGCAGCAAATGTTAAATCCCACTGGGACAATATTCGCGACTTTATCGGAGCGGAGGAAGGCTCACCTCTTTCAGTGGAGATGGAAGAAAAATTCGCCCGCGCTGGCGAACGGTATCTTCTTAACGGTGAAGCTCCCAACCCGAAGTTGAATGACGTGTTCACGCGTATGCGCCAGTGGTTCCTTGAAGTGTACGGGAACGCCAATGAAGCAGGGCTGAAAATCAGTCCTGAAATGCGGCGCACATTTGATGATATGCTTCGCCTTCCACCAGAAGCAATTGAGGATGGACTCCGGTACTCATTAGAGGAACTCCAGATTCGCAATCCTGCCACAGAAGCAGGTGATGTATATGACCATACGAGTGAAGCTAGTGATGATATAACCGAGACCATCAAACCAGATGCAGTCGATGCGGATTATCAGAACGCGATAGTTCGCGCGGGCGAAGCTGGGGCTGCTGAGCTTGACGCCGAACTTGCGCCGCTCCGCACTGAACTGCATCGGCTTAATACTGAGCCGGAAGTAACGCGGAATATCGCCGAAGGTGTTATGGCGGGGCGCAGCCTTGACGAAATTAGTATGGATTTGGTTGATGGCGTCTGGACACCAGAGCAAATAAACGAACTCTACCAAGCTGTACTGGCTGGCCACCAGAAGGGGTTGAGCCTACAGGATATCCTTACTAAACTCCAACAAGCCACAGACCAAAAAGTACGAGAGAACCTGCTGCAGCAACGCGCTACAATCCTCAACAGGCGCGCCCGCGATGCTGCACTTGAAAGGGTATTTACCAACTTCCGAGGCCAAGAGGCTGAAGGCGTAGCGTCCCTACTGGCTGGTAGCAACCTCCTCCGCGAAGAAGGACGGCTCACTGCCGATGCGCTTGCTTCAGCCAAACGCAACCGCTATATCTCCGGCCTTGTGGCTGATATTGAAAAATTGCCCAAGGCAACACAACGGATGTTCCTCGAGGATGCGTGTGAACTTGACCTTGCCCGCGCACTATGGAGTATAGATAATCCGCGTGGTACTTATAGTGGCCCACCTGAGGTTATGGATATCGCTAAAGCAATTTATAAATGGCAGGAAATTGCCCGTACAGGGGCTAATGACGCTGGCGCATATATTGGTAAACTGGATGGATACATTATCCACCAAACTCATAATGCAGACAGGATACGTGAAGCTGGGCTTGAGGTATGGCGGGATGATATAGCGCCACTTCTTGACTGGGGGAAGACGGCGGACGGGCGGTATCAAACTGACATCGACGGTCGCGAACGGTTCTTTAAAGGAGCATACGAGGAC
>JAJBVF010000025.1 GCA_020859965.1 Clostridiales bacterium | reverse complement strand
CTGCTCACACTGTGGACGTATCGCTGCCGGAACGACCAGAATAATATCCGGTTTTTCCTTCCATACCGGGAGCAGCTTCGCTTTTTCAGCCAGCCGTTTCAGTCCGTCCGCAATATTCTGTGGAGTAGCACTATAACGCTCCTTACAATCATTGGTCCCCAGCATGATCACAAGTGAATCAAACAAGCTATGGCTCATCAGGCATGGATAAAGGTAAGAAAGACCATTCATGCCCTCATTGAGCGGGTCGTCAAAGACTGTCGTCCTGCCGCACAAACCTTCTTCAATAATCTCATATCCATCACCAAGCAAGCTGCCAAGCACCCTGGTCCAGCGGCATTCTCCATATCTACCGTCTGTTACCGCATCATAACCCCAGGTATTGGAGTCGCCAAAACAAACGATTCTTTTCATAATATACCTGCCTTTATCCCTTTACCGCCCCCATAGAGAGCCCCTGCACAAAATCTTTCTGCAGTGCCCATACTATAATCAGAATCGGAAGCAATGTCAATACCGATGTTGCCGCCATAGGTCCCCATTCCAGGCCCTTATCTGTGATATACCCGGCGATAATAACAGGAAGAGTTTTTGATTTATTAATACTCAGGATAACTGCGAACAGAAACTCATTCCACGCTCCCACAAACGCCAGGATAGCAGAAGCAATAACGCCTGCCTTAGTGACCGGGAGAACAATCTGGAAAAATCTCTGCATAAATCCGCATCCATCAATCTTAGCCGATTCTTCCATCTCGATTGGCACCTGTTCAAAAAATCCCATCATAAGCCAGATCACGAGTGGAAGGTTGAAGCTTGTATTCATGATAATTAACGCGAGTCTGGTGTCAATGAGACGAAGGTTTCTCATGACAAGGTAAACCGGAATCGCTGTGGTGATCGCCGGGTACATCTTCTGAATCATGAACCAGAGGCCAAAAGCACCCTGAATCTTCTTGCTCATACTGCCTCTCGCCGTCGAGTATGCTGCCATAGAGCCAAAAACAATAGAAATCGCTGTAGAAGCACCGGCAACGATCACCGAATTCAGAAACTGTTTATAAATTTTATCTTCAAACAGGGACTCTATGAAATTTTCCAGAGTTGCCCTCGTTGGAAACAATATTGGCGGGCTCGCAAGATAATCCGCTTTCACCTTAAATGCGCTTGTAAACATCCAATAAAGGGGAAAAAGGATCACTACCATACTGATAACAATAATCAGAATTCTCACCGGGCGTCCCGCAAAATTACCGATCACCTGTTCCGTAACCGGATCTGCACCCTTATTCTTTCTTTTTTTCATGATACTTTCTCCTCCACATAAGAACGAAGTTTGAGGAACAGGAATGTACACAGGAACATTATCAGCACAAACACAATCGCCAGCGCTGCCGTATATCCGGCATTGAAGAATTTCAGTCCCTGTTTGTAAATATAGCTCGGAAGCACTTCGGTAGCCGTCCCCGGGCCGCCTGACGTCATCGTATAGACAGAGTCAAACACCTTAAACGCATCAACAAACCGCAGCATGCAGACAATCACCAGAAGAGGTCCGATCATCGGAATCACGATATGCCGACAGATCTGGCTGTTTTTCGCACCGTCTACCCGGGCTGCCTCCAGGCATTCTCCCGGAAGAGATTTCAATCCCGCTGCCACGATCACCGTTACCCATGGGGTAAGCTGCCATACATTGACAAAAATCACTGCCGGCATCGCCGTCTTGGCATTGCTCAGCCAGTTGATACTGGGTATCCCCAAAAACCCCAGAAGATAGTTGATCACACCTGTCGTACCGTCAAGCATCATTCTCCAAAGAGTACCTACCGCAACCGGAGCCATAATCATCGGAATCAGGAAAATCGACATGGCAATTCTCGCCCACATTTTATCCGAACAGAACGCCATAGCTACAATCAGTCCCAGCACAACCTCAAGCACCACAGAAACGATTGCAAAAAAGAAGGTGTTTTCTGTACTGATCAACAGGGTTTTATCCGAAAACATATCGATATAATTCTGAAGTCCAATGAACTCCGGCACGGCATTTGCCAAGTTGATCTTATACTTGAAAAAACTGATATAAAGAGAATACAAAAGAGGAATCAGCGATGTGACTACCAGAAAAGCAGTAGTCGGGATCATGAACAGCCATGACCATATGGTTTCACTCTTATTTCTCATTGCATGTTTCTTTGTTTTCATGGCATCCCCCTGCCTCTCAATTTTATACTGGCTGCCGTCCGAAGACGGCAGCCAGACACTCATCATCATCGGTTGTCATAAAAGCGGGAATTCTCCCAAAATGTTATCTGTTGTAATTCTTAATGCCTTCATCCGGCGGAGCAGACTCAAGCGCACTCTCCATGCCGCTTACCATATCAGCTATTGTCGTCTCCAGATCTGTCTGATCTGTCAGATAATTTCCAACAACCGTATTCAGCATTGTATCAACCTCGGTAGAAGCCGGAATTCTCCACCACATGTTCGCGGTATCAAGTGCTTCTCTTACAGTGTCCATATA
>JAJBVF010000135.1 GCA_020859965.1 Clostridiales bacterium | reverse complement strand
TGCTGAAAATGAATTGCGCTGAGGATCGCCATTGTTGTTTAAATATTCAAATTTCTTGCTCAGGAGAGTATATATATGTGGATCGCAGATCAATGGAAAGATTATGAAGTGATAGACACCTCAAAAGGAGAGAAGCTGGAGCGCTGGGGCGATTATCTGCTGGTGCGGCCGGATCCGCAGGTGATCTGGAATACACCGTGCCGCCAGTCCGGCTGGAAACACCCGAACGGGCATTATCATCGCAGCAGCAGGGGCGGCGGTGAGTGGGAATTTTTTGATTTACCGAAACAGTGGAATATCCGGTACCGTGACCTGACCTTTCAGCTGAAGCCATTTAGTTTTAAGCATACCGGGCTTTTCCCGGAACAGGCAGTAAACTGGGACTGGTTTTCAGAAAAAATCCGATCTGCCCGAACCACCGGGAAGCCGGTTAAGGTACTAAACCTGTTTGCCTATACCGGAGGTGCAACATTGGCGGCGGCCGCCGCGGGAGCTCAGGTTACTCATGTCGATGCCTCAAAGGGTATGGTCGGCTGGGCAAAAGAAAATGCCAGTGTGTCAGGGCTTTCTGATGCCCCGATTCGCTGGCTGGTCGATGACTGCATGAAGTTTGTGGAGCGGGAGATCCGCAGGGGAAATCACTATGATGGTATTATCATGGATCCGCCCTCTTATGGGCGGGGACCCAAAGGCGAGATCTGGAAAATAGAGGATTCCATCCATCCATTCATTCAGGAATGTGCGAAGCTTCTCAGTGACGAACCGCTGTTTTTCCTGGTAAATTCGTACACGACTGGATTGGCACCTGCTGTATTGACTTATCTGATCGCTACAGAGCTTCGGGATCGCGGCGGACATGTAGAATCACAGGAGATTGGTCTCCCTGTGAAGGCAAGCGGACTTATCCTGCCGTGCGGTGCATCCGGTCGGTGGGAAGCATAACAATCAGCAGATGATTTTTTACAGATTCATCTGCCTCAGTTGCTGCCTTCGCTCACGGTAGTCGGGCAGTTCCTTTTCAACGATTGCCCAGAACTGCGGGGAGTGATTCATCTCACGGCGGTGCGCCAGCTCGTGGACGACGACATAATCCAAAAGATCCGGCGGCACCAGCATCAGCTTCCAGTTGAAATTCAGATTGCCGGCCGTGCTGCAGCTTCCCCACCGGGTCTTTTGCTCCCGGATGGTAATTCGTCCGTAGGTCACTCCCATCCGTCTGGCAAAATAGGCGACGCGTTCCGGAATAAAGGAAACGGCGGCTTTTCGCCCCCGTTCCCGTTCTTCAGGCGTGATGATCCGGCGGTTTTGTCCGGATGCGGCCAGCTTTTCCTGTGTCCTGGTGATCCAGGCTATGTGTGAACGGACAAATGCTTCAATATCCCGCTGCAGCACGCGCTGTGGTGCGCGGACAATTACCTGTCCGTCTTCTTTTACCTGAATCGCCATAGTTTTCCGCTTTGAGCGGACAACTGTGTACTTGATATCCATAACTAAATTCCTGTGAAATCCATTCCCGCGAAGCAACGAGCCAGGCAGCCGTGCCGGTACGGATATTTGGTGGTGCTTGGATGTCCGGTGGACATCCGTTTAGCGCCTTACCGGAAGCTGCTGTAAACGACTCCATTGCTCATTCCGCCGCGGCATTCCGCAAGCTCGCTTATCGTCACAAGCTGGTAGCCTCTGTTTACCAGCGTAGGAATGATTGTCTGCGATGCTGCCGCTGTCGCGCTGTAGAGATCGTGCATCAGGACGATATCGCCATCCTTCACGTTATTCAAAACGGAGGAGATGGTGCTGGATGCACTCTGGGTCGCCCAGTCTCTGGTATCGATAGACCAGTAGATGAGAGGCATTCCGACAGCACTCTTGACCGTGCTGTTGTAAGCGCCTCCTGGCGGACGCATGACTACCGGAGAAACACCGGTGATCGCCTTGACAGCACTGTTGGTCCGGGAGATCTGAGAGTAGATCGAAGAGACGGATATCGCAGTCAGGGTAGCGTGGTCATAAGTGTGATTGCCGATTTCACAGCCCATATCATAGGCTCTTTTGACGATAGAGCTATAATAGGATACACGGCTTCCCACTACAAAAAAGGTGGCTACGCTGTCATACTTTTCCAAAGTGTTCAGAATAGTAGTTGTGTTGTTGGAAGGACCGTCATCATAAGTGAGGGCTACCATTTTTCCATTCATATCGATCGAGCGGTACAGAACACCCTTGCTGTCAAAATACCGGATGTAGTGAGAAATTGTTTTTTTACCGGTGACACGGGCGGGGGCATAATAGTATTTATTTCCGTTTTTGTCTGTCACCCAGCCGGTCTTCCGCCTGCCGTTTGCTTTAAAATAATAATACTTTCCGTTGATTTTTACAGTCGAATCGGTGACCATCCTACCATTGGCTTTGAAATAATAATAATAGCCGTTGATCTTCTTCAGGCCGGTGACCATTTTGCCGTTGGCCTTAAAATAGTAATAATAATCACCAATCTTTATTTTTTTATTCGTGACCATCTTACCGGTAG
>JAJBVF010000228.1 GCA_020859965.1 Clostridiales bacterium | reverse complement strand
TTATTAGTTGAAGCCTTATATTTTCTTGACAAAACGCATACAATCCGTTAGAATACAGTAATTGTGAAGCGCAGGCATTTCGGTGCCCGCGCTTGTAGCAGTTAGGAGTAAATAATGAGCCGTCTTAAGTAAAAAAGTGCTCAGGGAAGGTGTGCAAAATAAATGGAAGAAAAAAAGAATTTAATGACATATGCGGGACTGCAGAAGCTTGAGGATGAGCTTCATGATCTTAAAGTGGTTCGCAGAAAAGCGGTTGCGGAGAAAATCAAAGAAGCCAGAGAGCAGGGCGATATTTCAGAGAATGCTGAGTATGATGCCGCAATGGATGAACAGCGTGATATCGAAGCGCGGATTGAAGAGATCGGCAAGCTGCTGAAGAATGCGGAAGTGGTCGTAGATGATGATATCGACTTTGACAAGATCAATGTCGGCTGCACGGTACGTTTGTATGATGAAGAATTCGAGGAAGAAGTTGAATACAGTATCGTTGGTTCCTCTGAGGCGAATAGCCTGCAGGGTAAGATTTCCAATGAGTCGCCGGTTGGGAAAGCACTGATCGGCCATAGCGTGGGTGAGGAAATTTCGGTGGAGACGCAGGCAGGGATAGCGGAGTACAAGATTCTCAGCATTGAACGGACAGCATAAGACAGATAGTATTCACAGACAGATCAGGAACGGTCGGGAAACAACCTGTGCAAGACGCATAAGTTATGGATCGATAGTTCCTTAACACAAAAGAACAGAAGAACAGCCCTTGTAACAGGAAATGTTGACAGGATGAGGAGTGAGAGAGTTGGCAGAACAGCAGAATCAACAGGCACAGCAGAATCAGCAGAACAGAAAGACAGAGCAGACGGTAGACACAAAGCAGCTTTTAAAGGTGCGCCGTGATAAGTTAAAAGAACTCCAGGAGAGCGGAAATGATCCGTTTCTTATCCGGAAATATGATGTTACTCACCATAGTCTGGAGATTAAAGATCATTTTGATCAGCTGGAGCAGAAGACAGTCAGCGTGGCAGGACGGATGATGTCAAAGCGTGTCATGGGAAAGGCTTCCTTCTGCAATGTGCAGGATCTTCAGGGAAGCATTCAGATTTATGTGGCGCGTGACTCGATTGGTGAGGATGCGTACAAAGCTTTTAAGAAAATGGACATCGGCGACCTTGTCGGCATCGAAGGCTTTGTCTTCAAAACCAAGACCGGAGAAATCTCCATTCACGCATCAAAGGTAGTATTGCTTTCCAAGAGCCTTCAGATTCTACCGGAGAAATATCATGGCCTGACGAATACAGATATGCGTTATCGCCAGCGTTATGTCGACCTGATCATGAATCAGGAAGTAAAAGATACCTTCGTGAAGCGTTCAAAGATCATCAGCGCAATCCGCCGCTATTTAGACGGGCAGGGCTTTCTCGAGGTGGAGACGCCGATGCTTGTGGCCAATGCAGGAGGTGCGGCAGCACGTCCTTTCTCAACGCATTACAATGCGCTCAATGAGGACGTCAAGCTTCGTATTTCTCTGGAACTCTACCTGAAGCGTCTGATCGTGGGCGGTATGGAGCGTGTTTATGAGATCGGCCGTGTATTCCGCAATGAAGGACTCGATACCCGGCACAATCCGGAATTTACTCTGATGGAGCTTTATCAGGCATACACGGATTATCACGGCATGATGGATCTGACAGAGAACCTCTATCGCCATGTGGCACAGGAGGTGCTTGGTACGACTACGATTACTTACAATGGTATTGAAATGGATCTCGGCAAACCATTCGAGCGTATCACTATGGTGGATGCGGTAAAGAAATATGCCGGTGTAGATTTCAATGAGATTCATACCATAGAAGAAGCGCAGGCAGCGGCTGCAGAACATCATGTGGCATTTGAAAAGCATCACAAGAAGGGTGATATTCTGAATCTCTTCTTCGAAGAATTTGTAGAAGAGCATCTGATCCAGCCGACGTTTGTGATGGATCATCCGATCGAGATTTCGCCGCTTACCAAGAAAAAACCGGAGAATCCGGATTATGTAGAGCGTTTTGAATTCTTTATGAACGGCTGGGAGATGGCAAACGCATATTCTGAACTGAACGATCCGATCGATCAGCGTGAGCGCTTTAAGGCTCAGGAAGAACTGCTTGCCCTTGGTAACGAGGAAGCAAATACCACCGACGAAGACTTCATGTATGCACTTGAGCTTGGTATGCCGCCGACAGGAGGTATTGGGTTTGGTATTGACCGTATGGTCATGCTGCTGACCGATTCGCCGGCGATCCGGGATGTGCTGCTATTCCCGACGATGCGGCACATCGAGCAGTAAGACCCCAGATATGCCCTGAAAATGCTGGTTTATGTTATAAAAACTGAATAGAGAGATTTTTCTCAGGAAGCTGTCAGTATGTTTTCAACCTACTGGCAGCTTTTTCCCTGGACGTCTTTTTGGGCGCTTAGGCTTTTCGAAGCAGCCAGCAGGCTTTTCAACTCATTCAAAAGCGTTTCTAATGTTACCTGTTCCAGGCTTTCCTTCA
>JAJBVF010000137.1 GCA_020859965.1 Clostridiales bacterium | reverse complement strand
CAGTAGCGGAATACGAGGATCAGTTTGAGTCTGTAGCAGTAGCAGAGCCGCTTCTCGGTGAGGTTGGCGATGACGCGACAGTGGTAAATGAAGACAAGGCAGCAGTAGCAGAGGCAGTTGTGGCAGCGGCGGTAGAGAGCTCTGAGTATGACAGCCTGGAAGCAGCGGCGGAAGACGGTACGGCGATCGTGCTGATGGGACACGGAACCTCTCACACAGCGAAGGTATCCTACAGCCAGATGCAGACCCAGATGGAAGAGCTCGGCTATGACAATGTCTATATCGGAACGGTAGAGGGCGAGCCGGAAGAGACCGCGTGCGAAGCAGTGATCGAGGCAGTGTCTGAGGCCGGATATACAAACGTAATCCTTCGCCCGCTTATGGTAGTAGCAGGCGATCATGCGAACAACGACATGGCAGACGAGGATGAAGATTCCTGGCTGAGCATGTTTACAGCTTCCGGTCTGTTTGAGAGCGTAGAGACTCAGATCGAAGGCCTTGGAAGAATTGAAGCGGTTCAGGAGCTTTATGTAGAGCACACTGCGGCTGCGATTGATTCCATAAGCGCAGAAGAGTAAATTCATGGAGAGTCCTTTTGCTAAGGGTAGGGGGACTCTCCTTCTTTTTATGCGCAGCACCCTTATGACATAGGACGCAGTCCGCGCAGAATTTTTTGAAAGAATTATGGCTGCCGGTAGACATTTGCTTTTCTGTTGGCTATAATGGAAAGCAGAATGCAGGCGTACTGCGGATGATCGTACTGTATGGTTTTCGGGCAGTGGAAAGGATAGTTTGCGGCAAGGAGGAATGTAAAAATGAAGAAAAGAATGTTTCGGACACTTGCGGTGGCACTCGCAATGACGACTGTCAGCATGATGGGGAACGCAAATGTACTGGCAGAGGAAGCTGCGGAGACGGAGACAGAAGCCGCGACGGAAACAGCCGTCCTGGAGGATGGCGTATATACGGTGGATTTTGACACGGACAGTACGATGTTTCATGTGAATGAGGCAATGGACGGTAAGGGTACACTGACCGTGGAAAATGGAGAGATGACGGTTCATGTGTCTCTGGTGTCAAAAAGTATCGTAAATCTTTACTGCGGACTGGCGGAGGAAGCGCAGGAAGTGGCAGCACAGACAGAGGATGACGGGGAAGAAACGCAGACAGAAGAGGAAGAGACAGAAGAATCGAAGCTTCTTTGGCCTACGACGGACACGGTTACTTACAGCGACGGTATGACGGAAGAAGTTTATGGATTTGACATACCGGTTCCGGCACTGGATGAAGAATTTGATGTGGCACTGATCGGGACCAAGGGTGTGTGGTATGACCATAAAGTCAGCGTCTCCAACCCGGAGCCGATTGAGTAAATAATAATAATGAAAAGAATGTCTGCCCTCGTTCTTAACGGCGAGGGCAGATTTATATGTACACAGGCGGGTGCGGAATTATGCAGCTTACGCTGCACCCGCCTGGCACAGTGACGGATAGGGGAGAGGACGAGAATGGATAAACAGGTAGCACGGGGATTGCTAAGACCAAATGGAAGGAAAATGGCCGCGGTGTGTATGACGGTTCTGATGCTTTCTGCTTCGGGATTCACGAGGGAAGCGTATGCTTCTGAGGAACAGTCCGGAACCGAAACGGCGACAATGGGAGTGAGTGCTGAGGAGCTTGCTATTGCGGACGGCACTTATGAGATAGAAGTGACACTTGCAGGCGGTTCCGGGAGAGCAGGTGTGGAAAGTCCGACGACGATTGTGATAGAAGACGGACAGATCACAGCTACGGTTATTTTCAGCAGCCCTTATTACGACTATATGCTGGTGGACGGAGAAAAATACGAACCGGTGAATTCTGAAGGAAATTCTGCATTTGAAATCCCGGTGAGTGGATTTGATTGTGAAATGCCGGTCACAGCGGATACGACTGCGATGAGTGAACCGCATGAAATCGAATATACGCTGTACTTTGATTCGGCTACGATCAAAGAGGTGGAGGAATCGGAGGATGCCGCAGAGGATGCAGATGATGCTGGTGTAGAGGCAGCGGAAGCGAGTGACGATGCAGACGGCGCTGATGATGCAGATGGTGCAGCAGAAGCAGACGCGAGTGATGCGTCTGACGGTGCTGATCAAGCAGACGCGGATGATACAGAGGCAGCAGACGCGGGAACTGCGGCGGAAGATACATCTGATACAGAATTGTCAGATACAGGGACGGACGAGGCTGGTACGATGGATGATAATGCAACGGCCTCCGGTGAGGACTGGTGCGGCCTTGTCTGGGAGAGCAGCATGGAGCTTTTGTATGCGGAGCAGTTTACTGTGGACTATTACGAGGGCGGTTATGCGCGGATTGTCATTGCCGGAGAAGACGAGTATCTGGTCGTGCCGGAGGATGCCGCGGTGCCGGATGGGCTGGATGCCGATGTGACGGTGCTCCAACAGCATATCGCTAATTTTTATATGGTCGCTACATCCGCTATTGACTTTTTCTGCTCGCTGGATGAGCTGAATTCAATCAGCCTT
>JAJBVF010000250.1 GCA_020859965.1 Clostridiales bacterium | reverse complement strand
TAACCATACTGATGAAAAATCCTGCACAAACCCGCTGCTACAACACTTTTGCCGACGTTGGACATCGTGCCCTGTATCATAATTGCTTTCGCCATTTACTGATTCTCCTTACTCTAAAACAATTATTTAAATGGAACATCCTGCGAAGCATCCATCCGTTCCTGAAGGACATGAAGGAGCTGGCCGTTCTCTTCCCGGCTTCGTACACAGACACGAAAATACGCTTCGTGTGACTCTTTTATCGGCTCCAACCCGGGAAAGTTACTACAGCTGCGGATCAGAAAGCCTCGTTTCAGACAAAAGTCCGCAAGATTCTCCGGACCCCGGAACAGCAAAAAGTTCGTAACAGACGGAAACACCTGATAGCCTGCACAGCGAAGCTGATTCGCCATTTCTTCGCGATTGGATGCTGTCCATCCGGCACTTTCTTCGGCAAATTCATACTCCGAAGCAGCTGCAGCTGCAGACTGCTGCGAGATCAGTGACACATTCCAGGGCTGAATCATCCGCCGCATTTGCAGAAGCAGTTCACGGTCACTGCACAGACCATAGCCAAACCGTATCCCCGGAAGAGCGTAAATCTTAGTGAAGGAACGCATCACAAAAATACCGGGATTTTCCGGTACCTCGCAGGCTCCGGAGAATGTCCGGCTTCGATCACTTACGCTCAGAAAATCCAGAAAACTTTCGTCCAGTACCAAAAGGATCTGATATTCCCGGCATATTCGTATCAGCTGCTGTAAAATTTCTGTTTCAATCAGACACCCTGTCGGATTATTAGGATTCCCCAGAATGAGCATCTTTCGCTCTGTCGGCTTTTCCATGGAGCTGGCAAAACAAGACAATGCTTCAAGAAAATCATTGCTCAGCAAAAAATCTCGCTCCGCTTTCAATGTGTAACGGCTGATCCTGCAGCCAAATGCATCCAGAGCCTGTTCGTATTCAAAAAAAGACGGGATAGCCAGAAGCGCCTGCATCGGACGATAAGCAGCCGCAAGTGCAAACATCAGTTCTGCCGCTCCATTACCGCAGATAATATGTTCCGGAAGTACTTCACCAGCCGCAGCAAAAGATTCCTTTCGGGTATTTGTTATGTCCCGGCGCCAGAGCTCCTGCTCACGTCTCGCCAGCGCCTGCCGCAAAGCGGTACAGTCCGGATCCGGATAATGCACGGAAGCGTCTACTGCACAGATAGCTGCTTCCCGGACTTTTGGCGGCATCCCGCGAAAATTAATATTAGCAGAAAAGTCCCGGACATTGCTGTGTGTGTAGACATCTCCGCCATGCTTATGTGTCATAAATCAACATCATTCCTTATATTGCTCGTGTAATGTCTTTCTTGCATAAAAATTTCACTGGCAACGATTATACCGTATTTTCCGCAAAAAAGCTATAAATATATAGTGAACGATAAAATTTTTTATCATTCACTTTAATAATGCGCAGGGCTGCGTAAGGATATGATTGCTTCAGCTGTATTTGCTCTGGAAGTCCTTAGTCTCAAACAACTGTTCAATCTGCCTGCGTGTCTCTTTTACCAGCGCATGATTCTTTCCGCCCGCATTGATACCAATCACCACAGAACCGGCTTCTACAATAGATGGGAACTGGAAATCACAAAGTCCCGCATCCGAACATACATTTACGGGAATGCCTCGCTCATGGCAAAGATCATGTATTTTGCAATTCAGGATGGCGTCATCTGTCGCTGCGAGCACCAGATCTTTTCCATCCAGATCTGCCTCTTCAAAGCAACGTTCAATAGTCGAAATTCGTGTGATATTCCTTTCCGCATATCCGTCAGATTCAACAGGCATTTCTTTTATCCTGTCCCTGGACGAATACTTATGATCACACGAAATCAATGATTTTATATGCAGTTTCTCCGGGATGTGCGGTGCAACGACTGCAATGTGCCCCGCAAAACCATAGAGCGTATGGATTCTCCGGCAGGCAATCCTTCCGGCGCCAACCACAAGAATTTCTTTTTGAGAGAGATCCAGAAACAATGGAAAATACATATGCCGCCTCCGCCTTTTAAAGAAAAAGAATCAGCAGAAAAAGCTTTAACACACTAAGCAGAGCAAGGGATAATACCGAAGCAGTCACCATCAGACGGTTTACCCGCACGATGTCCTCCGGTTCTACAGAACGGTCAGGATCGCCGATGTAAGGTTTTTTATAAAGCTTACCAAAATAATACGCGTCTCCGGCCAGCTGCACATGCAGCGCTCCTGCCGCCGCCGATTCGGTCTGAGCGGAATTCGGACTTGCATGATTCCGCCGATCGCGGCGCCAGATCTTCCATGCGTTTTTGCCATCCAGGCCACACAGCGGTGCTGCCGCGATCAGAAGCAAAGCGGCAAGCCTCGCAGGAAGATAATTCACCACGTCGTCAAGCTTTGCGGCAAATCGTCCAAAATAAAGATATTTCTCATTTTTATAGCCAACCATAGAGTCCATCGTATTGATGCTTTTGTAGGCAAATCCCAGTATCCCGCCGCCAAGCATCATATAAAACATAGGAGCAAATAC
>JAJBVF010000354.1 GCA_020859965.1 Clostridiales bacterium | reverse complement strand
TTTCTATTCCCTGCAGGACATGCGGGTGATGTCCGACCACCAGATCCGCTCCGCAATCGACTGCTATATGCGCCAGAGACTGTTGTGTCTCATCTGCTGCCGTTTCTTTCTCAGAGCCCCAGTGAAATGCGACAAAAATCAGTCTGGCATTCTCTTCCTGGGCTTCGGCAATGGTCTTCCGAACCTGTTCCTCACAGTCCATTCCGGAAGAAAGTTCATAAATGCCGATAAAAGCAATTTTGATCCCGGATATCTCCTGATAGGCGATTGTATCTCCGATGCAGTAGTCTATCCCTGCATCTGTGAGGTTTTCTTTGGTATCGGTCAGGCTCTGTGCTCCGTAATCGCTGCTGTGATTATTGGCCAGAGTAACGACTTCAACCGAACCGCTCAGGAGAATTTCGGTATAGGAAGGATCTCCTTTAAACGCATACGTCTTATCCTCCGGGGTGGTTTCGTTCGTGAGTGTTCCTTCCAGATTTGCAAAAGTCACATCATCATTTTCGAGGATGTCACGAACATTTTCGAAGAAGTAATCCGCTCCGTACATAGCATAATAGGTATCAAAGCTGGTCGATGTATTTGCTCCCGCATAGGTGCCAAGCGTACAGTCTCCGATCGTGCTGACCGTAATCGTCTGCTCTGTGGTGACGTTGACCATGCAGGACACCGTTTCCAGATTATCTGCGCTGACCTTTACCAATGCACTTCCCGTTGTCACAGCCGTCATAAGACCGGAACTGCTTACAGTGACCACATCCGTGTTGGAGCTCTCATAGTTCACATTGTTCAGAAGAGCTCCGGAAGGAAACACTTCTGCCTGAATATATGTAGATTCTCCCGGGAAAAGAGTCAGCTCTTCTTCGCTCAGGCTCAGAGACTCGGCCGTTTCCATAGTAGTCACGACCGGACTGCTGTGGTTTCCCGCCTGATCACTTGCGTAAAAATAATAAACAGTTCCCTCTTCATAAAGGATTGGCTCACTGTACTGCCGATAATGCGGAATTTCCAGCCAGGAATCCTCATCCACCGTCGCATACCAGATTGACGATACACCGGAGCGCGCGTCCGCTGCAGTCAGAGTGATCTCTCCTTCTGACAGTTCTACTGACAATACCGGTGCTTCCGCATCAAGCATTGGAATCTCAATCTGAGCGGAAAGCGTCCCGCTGCCCGTCTCTACAGAAGCTTCCAACAGATACTCTTGTGCTTCTACTGTCACGATTCCCTCTTCGTCTGGCTCATAAACGACTCCGTCGATCTCAACAGAAGAGATTTCTTCTCCCTTTGCAGAGAATTTCAGTTCCAGTTCACAGGAACTGCACCACTCTTCCGGCTGATTTTCTACCAACACCGTCAAGCCGGTGTCCGCTGTAACATATTTTTTCTTTTTCTGCTGCCGCATCATGGAGCCGGCCGCGCATGCGATCAGAATCATTATCAGGATCAAAATCGCTCCCGCTGCCCCCAGCAGGATAAATTGCTGTCGGCCAAAGCCTTTTTCCCGGAGTTTCGCAAGCATTTTCCGGAGATATGCTTTCACATCCGGAAGATGTGGTTTCACTTTCAATTTGCTCAGGCGGTCTGCTTCAGCCGGTGCAGATACAGACTGATTCTCCGATACTGGCTGTGTCGGTGCTGGCTGCTCCGTCTCCGGCAGTTCTGATACTGGCTGCGCCGGTGCCGGCTGCTCAGATTTGGCCTGCACTGGTGCTGGCTGTTCCGTCTCCGGCAATTCCGATACCGGCCTTGTCGATACTGGCTGATCAGATTCTGTTTGTGTTGATTCAGGCTGCCCGGCTACAGACGCCGTAAAGCTTCTCTGTTTTTCCGGGTGATCCAGAAGACGATCCAGAGTCTGCACCGTATCCAGATCAATGGAATCAGCACTCAGCTCTGTGGGTGCTGGCGGAATGTCCAATGTATCGTCCAAAATGCTTTCCGAAGAAATTACAGGCCTGCTGCTTTTACTCTTATTTTTATCTTCTCTCTTTTCTTCCGGAGTTTCCATATGCAGGCTGTGCAGAATCCGCCGCCCAACACTCTCTGCTTCCTCTGATATGGATTTCGCACCATAATGCCGCTTCGTTTTTTTGAATGCACTCTTTTCCGTCTTGTCAGAAGCTTCCGCATGTGAATCCTGTTCTTCAGCAGCCGACATAGAAGCACGCTCAGCCCGATCCGTTTTTTCTTCCGGTTCCGGCATACGTCCGCGCCCGGATTGTCCCATTTCATCTTCCAGCTCCGATCCATTCGTTTCCTCCGGCTCGGAAGCTTCCTCACGTCTTTCCTGTATGCGTGCCTTTATTTGCCCCGCAAATTCCTTCAGGCGTTCCACGGCCCTTCCCGCAGCGACCAGCAGATCGTCCTCCGGTTCTTCCTCAAGCAGACTCTCAAATGTCTCTTCTTCCTGCTCTTCTTCCTCCTGCAAAGCCGCCTGTTCCTCTTGCAGATGGGAATTCCTCTGCGCACGGCGAAGAGCTGCCTCTTTTTTGCGCGCCGCACGGGCAGCGGCTCTTTCCGCCGCTGCCTGTTCTT
>JAJBVF010000247.1 GCA_020859965.1 Clostridiales bacterium | reverse complement strand
GACGCTTCAGTGATTATGAGGATGACCTGTTCTTGCTTGACTATGCCATGATCACTATCATTGCCTATAATTACACAGAGCCTAACATTGGGTTGAAGCTAACCATGGAGCGAATGACTCTGAAATGTTATATGGCAGATACCGGTCTTCTGATCAGTCACGCTTTTGATGAGAACGGGCTTGTAAGCGAAGAAATATACAAAAAGCTCTTATTTGATAAGCTTGAAGTCAACAATGGCATGATTATGGAAAATATTGTTGCACAAATGCTTACCGCAAGCGGACATAAATTGTATTTTTATTCCAATGCTTCCCGGGAGGACAAAGAGGCCAGGATGGAGATTGATTTTCTGATCGCAAAAAGTAAAATCAGCAGTCGTCACAATATTTCTCCAATTGAAGTAAAATCAGGTAAAAATTATACCCTGTCCTCCCTTCGAAAATTCAGGAAAAAATACGCTGAGCAGACTCATACACCTTATGTGCTTCACACCAAAGATCTGAAAGAAGAGGACGGGATCGTATTCCTGCCGCTTTATATGACGCCCCTGCTGACCGGATGATTCAGGAAAAAACGCTTTATACAAATCGCTGCACTCCTTTGAATGCAGCGATTTTCTTATGTGCATGGAGATTAGCAGCCTCACTCATACATATTCGATTTCCAGATCACCTTCACCAGATGGCAAATGCATGCTTTCAATTCTTTTCTGTCGAGTGTGCCATTGTGCAGCGCCTGGCGGATGTTCTCCTGATCCTCGCGTCTGCCTGGCATGACCATGTCGTTTCCGGCATGCATACAGCCCGCAGCGGTGCATTCCGGCCCGTCGTGGGTCGTCGTCCAGTCTGTCATGATCATCCCCTGAAAGCCCCATTCATCTCTGGCCGCTTTTGTACAGAGGTCGTAGTTATTTGCAGAATGGATGCCGTTGATCTTGTTATAACTGGTCATGATCATCATCGGCTGTGATTCCCGAATGGCAATCTCAAACCCTTTCAGATAGATCTCACGCAGGGTTCGCTCGGAGAGAATAGAATCGGAACCCTTCCGGTTGTCCTCCTGATTGTTGCACGCAAAATGCTTGATCGTCGTGCCGCACCCGGATTTACAATCACCAGATCTCCCGGCTTTGACTGTACACATCTGCCTTCTACATAATGGGAGCAGCCAAAGCTGACCATATAAACGAGCTCCAGCTCCTCATGCCAATGGCTCATAATGCGCTCATCATCATCATAATTTATATTTGCCTCTGATGTTTTCACTACAAAAGCTTCATTTTCCTGATATTGGAATCGTTCATGAATAATATTTCTGTTCATCGTATCTCCCAAATATTCCGGCAGGCCGCAGTGTTCAGCAGTTTGCTCCAGGGTACATGTTTCACTGTTTTCTGTAAAAATTTTTGTGACGAATCTCTTCTTTGCCAGAGTAACACGCTTTGTTCATTTCTTCAATATTTTTCATGTGAAAAATTTCCGAAAAATCTCTGTACCGCATCCGCAAACAGCGGAATCTCCGGAGCGGGATTGACACTTGCGGAGCAGATCGAAATCTCGCTGTCCACGCCCAGATGCACCGTGCGAAACCCCACCCTCTCCGGTACAGGAAACACGATCGTGGTAAAGCTGATGCCCTGATTCATCTCAATAAACGGCAGCAGAAGCTGGTAAGAACTCATTGTCTGATAGGTAACCGGAATACCCCTGTAGAGCAGCACATTTTTCACCTGAGGAAGAAAACATGGATCCTCTTCACTCAGAAATACTGTTTCCCCCACCAGGTCTTCAAGCCGGATTTCTTCTTTCGCATAAAGCGGATGATCCACAGAGAGAATGACCATCTGTCCGGTGCGATACAGCGGAGTGATGGTCAGCTGTTTACGCCAGGGCTGAAAGAAATTCGTATCCATGATCATAAAGTCCAGGCGCCCTTCCAACACCTCCATCATGCTTTTCATGGCGTCGCGGATAACAATTCTCCTGACCGGATGGTCGGACATCTGCTCCAGCTCTTGGAACAGGGCGCGGAATTCAGATCCGCAAAAAAGAATCATCGTGGGCGGAATCGCAAAAGTAAAGGGACGTTTATCCCGAAACCGTTTCATATCCTGTTCAATCTTCTGATACGTCTCATGCAGCTTTTCGGCATCCGTAAGGAACATTTTTCCGGCATCCGTAAGGCTTACGGACGTGGTCGAGCGGCAAAACAAGGCAATTTTCAGCTCACGCTCCAGCGACTGGATCTGATACGTGACAGTGGACTGCGACATATAAAGCTCTCTTGCGGCTTTTGAAAAGCTCAGGGTCCTCGCCACCGCAAGAAAACAGGTGATTTTCTGCTGATTCATAAAACATACCCTCCCGGCCTTATTTATCTTTTTTATGATTATATCTGAGCCTGTCAGAAATGGCAAGCACACTTATCGAAAAAGTTGATAAGCTGATGGATTTATTAAAATTCCTTCCCTGCAGGCCAGAGTATATAACTAATACTTCCCACATGAAAAAGCGCCATGGTTCCTTATTATAAGCGGTTT
>JAJBVF010000130.1 GCA_020859965.1 Clostridiales bacterium | reverse complement strand
ACCACACACATTCCGATCATTCCGTACAGAATTTTCATCAGGAGATTCACACGATCTCTGTAACTGCTTGTCTCTGCCTTAAGAGTGGTGATCGTATTCTCTGCTTCCTCCAGTGTCTCTCTCGCCACGCTCACATAACGCGGATCTTCTGTCTCTTCTTCCGTCTCTGCCTCTGTCTCAGTCTGAGCCTCCGTCTGTACCTCCGACTCCGCAGCTGCCTCCTCCGTGACATAGAGATAATAAGAATAGGCATCACCATTCTCTGCCACGACAGTGATCGTAACGGTAGCAGAACCGTCCGTCAGCTCCGTACCGGAGATACTGTCAACATAAGCGGCACTGTTCGATGGCGTCGGCTCCAGAGACAGCGATGTCGTCCCGGCAGGAACTGTGACATTATATTCCGTCGTCCCATACGCAAAATCCGGTGAAACCGTCGCACCCTCTGTCGTAATTCCCAGAGAAGACAGCGAATTGTCCGCCGACAAACTGTCCGCCAGCGAAGATATGCTGCAGAAACACAGCATCAGCGCCAGAAACAGGGTCACCAGGCTCTTTTTTCCCTTCGTACATCTTATAATCTGATTCGTCATTTATCTATACTCTCCTTACTATGGTACGCGAACCGAAAGTTCTGAAGCCTGAGTTCTCACGCTTCGTCGATTGCTTTGCCGATATCATTCCGATAATACTTATTGGCAAAAGAAATCCACTGCACAGCCTCATACGCATTCGCACGAGCTGCTTTCAGATCCGTCCCCGTCGCGGTCACACCAAGTACGCGCCCGCCATTTGTCACAATATCTTCTCCCCGCTTTGCAGTCCCGGCATGGAACACATAATACCCGTCTTTTCCACGGAATGTTTCCAGACCTTCAATCTTCATTCCCTTCTCATAGTGAACCGGATATCCATCCGATGCGAGTACCACGCAGACTGCTGCGTTATCCGCAAATTCCAGATCGACCTGATCGAGTGTCCCATCGATACATGCCTCAAACACATCTACAATATCTGTCTTCATGCGGGGAAGCACTACCTGTGCCTCCGGATCGCCAAACCGCGCATTATACTCCAGAACCTTCGGGCCATCCTCTGTCAGCATCAGGCCAAAGAAAATGATACCCTTAAACGGGCGTCCTTCCGCAGCCATCGCATCTACCGTCGGCTGATAAATGTATTTCCTGCAGAACGCGTCCACTTCCTCCGTATAAAATGGGCTGGGTGAAAATGTCCCCATACCTCCCGTATTCAATCCTGTATCGCCATCTCCCGCACGCTTGTGATCCTGTGCCGAAGTCATCGGTTTAATCGTTTTTCCATCCACATAAGACAGCACAGAAACCTCACGTCCTGTCATAAATTCCTCGATCACCATGCAATTGCCGGCACTGCCGAACTTCTTATCCATCATGATCTCCTTCACACCGTCTTTTGCCTCTTCCAGTGTATTGCAGATCAAAACGCCCTTGCCAAGTGCCAGGCCATCTGCTTTCAGCACGATTGGAAGCTTCGCGCTCTCCAGATAGGCAAGCGCAGCCTCCGCGTCTGTAAAACTTTCATACGCTGCGGTCGGGATGTTGTATTTTTTCATCAGGTCCTTGGAAAAAGCTTTCGAGCCTTCCAGAATCGCCGCATTCTTCCGCGGTCCAAACACCCGCAGTCCCTGGGCCTCAAAGACATCTACAATACCGCCGACCAGCGGGTCATCCATACCGATCACGGTAAGATCGACCGCATTCTCTTTTGCGAACGCAGCAAGGCGGTCAAATTCCATCGCGCCGATTGAAACACATTCCGCATATTCCTCTATCCCGGCATTGCCCGGTGCACAGTAAATCTTATCCACCTTCGGGCTCTGCGCTACCTTCCAGGCAATCGCATGCTCTCTGCCGCCGCTTCCTACGATCATAACCTTCATATTAATCTCCTCCTTAGGTGTTTCCGTTTTCCCGCATCACCAGGGTACCTTTACATAACGAATCCGTCTGCAAACACATGATAAACATCTCAGTTCAACCAAATCATCTGTCTGGCATTTTTATTCAGACAGGATCACGTGTCCGTCCCGCACTTCTACTTTTCCATTTGCGATCAGATTGATTGCCTGCGGCAGGATCACCCATTCCGCCTGCTCCATCACTCTTCGCTGCAGTACTTCCGGGGTATCCTCCTGCTGTATTTCCACAGCTTTCTGCAAAATGATCGGCCCGGTATCTGTGCCGCCATCTACAAAATGTACAGTCGCCCCGGTCACTTTCACGCCTCGCTCAAGCGCTTTCTCATGCACCTTCAGCCCGTAGTACCCCGTCCCGCAAAATGACGGAATCAACGCCGGATGGATGTTGATGATCCTGTTCGGAAACGCATCCACCACACACTGCGGAATCACTACCAGGCAGCCAGCCAGCACGACCAGATCCGCCCCGGTCTCTGAAAGTAATTGCAGCAAAGCCTGATCAAACTTCTCCGGAGGCGGCTACTGCTTTCTCGTAATGCACGCAGGGGTAATCCCCGCATTTTTCGCCCGCTCCCGCGCATCAGCC
>JAJBVF010000035.1 GCA_020859965.1 Clostridiales bacterium | reverse complement strand
CGAATGCCATCATGTGCAGTGATTTCTACTTTCTGGCAGGCACTATCCCGAAGCCGCTCCGCCGCTGCGTCTTTTTGCTTTTCCAGTTCCTGCTCCTTTGGAGAGCCAGGGGCAGCCTGCATCAAAAGTGCCTGCTGCTCTGTCAGTTCCCTGTTCATAGCCATATCAGCCATGTTCCTCGCTGCGTCATGTACGGCTCTCACAGCGGCTGTACCGACAGCCGCACCTGCTGCAGCCGCGAACAATCTCTTTGTTGCTTTTTTCATTCTCTGCCATCTTCTTTCAAAATCGCAACAACCTCAATACATATTTTATTGTGTCCCAATTCTTTTGTTATGCAATCCTACCACAAAACTTTTCGTTCTTCCACAGACAAATAAAGGGCAATGCACAGCTGTCTGGTTCGTTGCCTTCACAGAAATAAGCGGCCGTGCAAAATATCTGGCACACGGTCAGTATCGGTCATTGACACGGTTCGACAATAATGGTATGTTTTTGAAAAATAAGGGGATACGAGGGGTACTATTTATGCAGCCAGATAAGCAGGAACAGTCTCTGCAGACGAGATGCAGTTAAACGTTCAGGAATCGGAAAATGATACGGAAATAATGGAAGAATAGAAAGCATTTTCAGGCTTTCTTTCATCGTCGTCTCGGACATTGAGAATACGTTCTGGCCGGAAGGATCCAGGGCAATGAGCTGTTTATAGAGGCCTGTTTCCGTCTCTGTGAGCGTCTCGTCTCCCATGAGTATCGTTTCAAAGCGTCTGGCCTCATTGCCAATGACTGATCTCATCATTGAGCACGCTGATTTGAAATCAACGCCGCTAACGCTCTTTAAGCTGATCGAGATAACTGGAAACTTTCCCATGTATGTCTCACATAGCTCCTTTTCTTCCGCTATGGCAAGTCCTTCAAACAAAGACTTGTCACAGCCGATCTCAAAGAATGTCTTCAGCATACTCATATTCAACGATTTCCCAAATCGTCTGGGCCGGGTGAACAGATTCACCTTTCCCATGAATTCAGCAGGTCTTTGATCATCGCAGTTTTATCTACATAGTAAAACCCTTCGGTTCGAATTTCCTCAAAGTCTTCAACCCCAATCGGAAGCTTTTTTCTGATTTCCATCCCAGCCCTAGGTATCTCCTTCCTTCAGCTGCTTTTAGATCATGCTTTCATATAGGGAAGTACAGCACAAACCCGGCGATCTTACTATAATCATTCCAAAAGTATTCAGCCTTTTGGAACACTTTCATATTACTTCACCATTCGGTAAAAAATAGTTTTTGGAATTTCAGGAACTCATCATATTCATCAATCAGGATAATGACTTTTTTATCATAGTACCTGCTCAACAAATTATCGGTGTCACGCAGATCGTGTCAAACGCAATTCGAGACGACGCTGCATGACCTTACCGTATCTCATCAAAATCTACCAGACGAACGTTGCCGCAGCTTTTCGAGATATCTATGGCATCCTGACTGAAACCGGATTTTGAAAAAACAAAAAACTGCTTTTTACTATATACAAACAGGTCCCCGCGCTCCAACAGACGCTTTACAACAGCAGCGTCTGCTTTTTCATTTCTCCATTTGCACTCACCAAACAAAGCCTGATCCTCACAGACCGCCATCAGATCTATTTCTTCCTGCCTTCTCGTTTTGGGATTATTCCCCCACCAACGCCCTATTTTACCAATCGGAAATGACAGATCCGCATAAACAGATGGCTGAAATAAATATTGTATACAGATTTCCTCGAATATCTGTCCCATAAAATCGTTTATCTGAGGTAATACCAGAGAACTATAGATTTGCGGTCCTGCCCCCCGTATGATCGCACTTGTATTCGGTCTCACAAAACGATACCAGAACAGATACATGCCATCTGCCAGCCGATAGATCGTTCTGCGGCTCGTCTCCGGTTCCGCTATCGGAATCTCTTTTTTCACAATTCCAAGAGAAATCAATGACACCAGCTGATTGCTGCAGCCGCTGGTCTCCAGCCCTGTCTTCGTGGCAATCTCATTTAATCTACTCGCACCGCCGGCAATCGCAGAAATAATCGAGTGATAGGTCATAGGCTCCTTCAGTTCCTGTTTCATTAAATTAAGTGGTTCTTCAAACAGGCGCCCGGATTCATCAAAAAACAACTGCTTTATATTTTCATGTACCGAAATGCCTGCCTGGATATGAGACAGATATTCCGGAATTCCCCCTGTTACACCATAAAGAAACGCCTGTTCTTCATTCTGATAACCACCCAGCATCTGCCGGGCTTCAAAAAAAGTAAAAGGCTGAATCTTAAATTGTGCCGTACGCCGTCCGTACAGTGGACTTTTATATCCCAGAACCTGCTCTTCCATAAAGCTCATAGAGGAACCGCATAATATGAAAAAGAGACTGCTGTCCTTCCAGCAATTATCAATATGGCTCTGGAGCATGGATGATATCACAGGATAGGAGGCTGCAAGATAAGGATATTCATCAATAGCCACAATAAGCCTTTTCCCACTTTTCGCAAGTATATCCAGGTGTCCCAGCAT
>JAJBVF010000085.1 GCA_020859965.1 Clostridiales bacterium | reverse complement strand
ATGTTGTATCATACGAGTGGAGGGTACGCCGATCATTGATAATCCGGAGCGTGTTGTGAAAAACGGAAATGCGTGGAGCCTGCTTTTCAGCATGGGATTGATGATGTATTTTGCAGGTCTTCTTTCCGGTGAAGAGGCTGGGCTGCAGCCATTTTTACAGCAGGTGGTTGGCAATGTGTTCGGAAACATGAGTGGCGCACTTTTCCTGATTTGTATTGTTATTATAACGACGATTGTAACCGGATTTTTCAGTAATATGGCTACCGGTATTATTATGATGACGATTACGGTACCGTTGGCGTCTCAATTCGGAATGGCTCCAGGAGTGCTGGGGATGATTATTCTCTGGCCATCTATGTTCGGTTTCCTTACACCAGGAGCAAACGGAGCTACACCGATCCTGTTTGGCAATGAACATTTGAATACAAAAACGATATATAAGTATATACCGGTTTATGCAGTTGTATTTATGATAATGTGTATTGCCATGGGTCTGATTATGAATGCTGTTTTATAAGTGACAGCAGGCAGGAGGTACTGATAAGCTATGAAAAATGTGTATCTGGAAGAAGCAAGGCAATTGCCTGTTTATGACAGCTGCGATCTGTTGATCGTAGGAGGAGGAGCAGCAGGACATTCGGCGGCGATTGCGGCAGCAAGAGCAGGATGCAAAAATATCATACTTATGGAGAGATATGGCTATTCCGGAGGTGATGTTACAGGTGGCTATGTAATCATGGTGCCGGATTTGTCGTGGTATGATAAACAGGTTGTTCGTGGGTTGCAGGAGGAGTGGTTTAAACGCTTGGAAAAAATTCCGGGCGCAGTGCGAGGCCCCAGAGAGGGACAATTCGGCAGTATGGATCCGTTATTGTGTGATGGTTGGAAGGAAATCCATGATTGTTGGAGTCGTAGTAATGAATCACCTCATCGTTTGGTACGTTCTGTGTATTTTGAACCGAACCAGCTAAAAATAGAGATGGATAAAATGTTGCTGGAGGAAAAGAATGCCATTCGTGTGATGTATCATTCTCTGGGAACGGCGCCGATTATGGAAGGGAATAGTATCAGAGGAGTTGTTTTTGAGAGCAAGGAGGGGCGGAAGGCTATCTATGCTAAGATTGTAATCGATGCCACTGGAGACGGGGATATTTTCAGTCAGACCGGTGCTCCTTATGCCAGCCTGGCAGATGCAGGTACACGATCCAGCACGACAGCTTTGGTATGGCGTGTGGCTGGTATTAACTGGAGTCTGTTCGAGCAGTGGAAGCGTACGCGCCCGGAAGCGTTTGCTGAATTGCGAAGCAGTGTCAGTCGTATGGCAGGGTTTCGAGCAATGCCTTTACCCACTAATTCCAATGAAATGTGTTGGATCAATAACTGGCATCCGGAAATGGATTGTACAAAAATTGCAGACCAGACGAAAACAGAGATGGAAACCCGCAATACCATGCGTGAGGTTCTGGAATATCTTCGGGAAGCTGTTCCCATGGCGTTTGGGAAGGCATATTTGTATGATATAGCACCGCAGTTGGGTTGTCGATGCAGTCGGCGACTGGTGGGAGAATATGTAATGAACATTACAGACTGGGCATTTGCACATCAGTTTGATGATGTTATTGCATGGCATAGTACGATATGTACCGTCAATGACTGCGGCCCGGTAGAGATTCCGTATCGAGCGATTTTGCCTAAGAAGATAGAAGGGATGTTGTGTCCCGGACGGCATTTATCGGCGGATGATGTGGCAATTGACTGGTTGAATCTGATTCCGCAGTGTGTAGGGACTGGACAGGCTGCAGGCGTCGCGTCAGCAGTAGCACTGAAAGATGGCAGTGATCTGCATCATGTTGATATAAAGAAGGTACAGGACATTCTTGTAGATCAGGATGTGCCGCTTCCGCGTAATGAAAAGTTTTTGGCTAAAGATGCAGATTACCAGTCTTTGGTAGAAGAAAAGCAATATGGGCTGTATACAGAACTTGCACAGCAAATACGGGAAAAGGGAGATTCATTGAAGGATTTCCGCCAGTGGTAATGTTACGCCTGCCAGACCGAAAGATATCCGGTCTGGCAGGCGTTTTATCGTTTTTGTTAGAATTTTCTTATATATTCCGCATAAGGTTTACCATCTCGATGGCGGAGCAGGCGACATCATACCCCTTGTTGCCCGCCTTGGTTCCGGCACGCTCGATGGCCTGCTCGATATTGTCTGTGGTGACGACGCCGAAGAGGGTGGGGACACCGGTTTTTAAGCCGACGGTGGCGATGCCCTTGGAGGTCTCCGCGCAGACCAGATCATAGTGGCTGGTGGAGCCTTTGATCACAGCGCCGAGGCAGAGGACCGCGTCATATTTTCCGGACGATGCCATTTTCTGCGCGATGATCGGCAGCTCGAATGCGCCGGGCACCCATGCCAGATCAATGTCGTCGTCGTTGACGCCGTGGCGGATGCACGCGTCCTGTGCGCCGCTGACCAGCTTTGATACGATAAACTCGTTGAAACGTGCGGCGACAATGCCGATTTTCATATTTTTTGCTACTACATTTC
>JAJBVF010000186.1 GCA_020859965.1 Clostridiales bacterium | reverse complement strand
CTTTAATATTTCGACAACAGCATCCCTGGTGATCGCGGCGGGCGGTGTTCCGGTGGCAAAGCATGGCAACCGGGCTGCTTCTTCCAAATGCGGCGCGGCAGATGTGCTGGAAGCACTCGGCGTGAAGATTTCCCTGTCCCCGGAGAAATGTCTGGAGCTTTTGAAATCCATCAACATCTGCTTCCTTTTCGCGCAGACCTATCACGCGGCGATGCGTTTTGTCGGTCCGGTGCGCAAGGAGCTTGGCATTCGCACTGTATTTAATATTCTCGGGCCGCTTTCCAATCCGGCAGGCGCGAACATGGAGCTGATGGGTGTTTACGAGGAAGCGCTGGTAGAACCGCTTGCACGGGTAATGAACAACCTCGGCGTGACAAGCGGTATGGTAGTGTATGGCCAGGATAAGCTGGATGAGATTTCCATGAGCGCGCCGACATCCGTGTGCGAGATTCGCGATGGGAAATTTACTTCTTATGTGCTGACTCCGGAACAGTTTGGATATGAGCGCTGCACGAAGGATGAGCTGGTAGGCGGTACGCCGCAGGAGAATGCGGCGATTACGCTGGCAATTCTGGATGGCACGGATCGCGGACCAAAGCGTCAGGCTGTGTGTTTAAACGCGGGCGGCGCACTTTATATCGCGGGCAAAGCAGACACGATCGAGGCGGGTGTGCGCATGGCAGAGCAGCTGATCGATGACGGTTCTGCAAAGAAGGTGCTGGAAGCATTTATTGAGAAGAGTAATTCATAGAGATGATTGGTCGTAAATTCGTAACTGTGAAGATAGTGAACAGTTTACGCAGATTCTTTTGATTCAGGAGAAAGCCAATGAATATTTTAGATGAGATCGCCGCGAAGACAAAAGAGCGCATTGCTATGGAAAAGAAAAAAATATCGCCAGAAACGATCCGCCGGGAAGCGGAAGAGGCAGTGCGTGCCGGATGCGTGTATATTGGCGCCTGCGTTTCTGGGGCGGAAAGTGGTTTGGTACGGGAGGCGGAAGAGCATACGCAGCATTTGGATGCGGATGCTTCCATTCCGTATGAGCCTTACGCTTTCGGGGAAGCATTGGGAACGGAAGGAATTTCCTTTATCTGCGAGGTAAAGAAGGCATCCCCATCCAAAGGGCTGATTGCCCCGGATTTTCCGTATGTGCAGATCGCGAGGGAATATGAGCAGGCGGGTGCGGCGGCGATTTCCTGTCTGACGGAACCTTATTATTTTCAGGGGCGGGATCAGTATCTGCGCGAAATCGTGCGGACCGTACACATACCAGTGCTTCGCAAAGATTTTACGGTGGATGAATATATGATCTATCAGGCGCGCGTGCTTGGCGCGGGCGCGGTACTGCTGATCTGTTCGATTCTGGATGACGGGCAGCTGAAAGCTTACGGACAGCTCGCCCGGGAGCTTGGCCTGTCGGCATTGGTCGAAGCACATACGGAGGAAGAAGTCGAGCGCGCGATGCGCTCGGATGCGAAGATCATCGGTGTGAACAACCGGGATCTGAAGACTTTCCAGGTAGATCTTGGTACAAGCGCAAGGTATCGCAGGATGGTGCCGCCGGAAGTCCTTTTTGTCTCAGAGAGCGGGATCCGCAATGCGGACGACATCAAAAAACTGGTGGAAAACGGTACAAACGCTGTGCTGATCGGAGAGACACTGATGCGGGCGAAGGACAAAAAGGCCATGCTGCGCAAGCTGCGGGGAGAGATGTAAGAATAAATCGAAGATCAGGATAAATACAGGCGGCCGGAAGCTGAAATTTGCGGTTGATTTTACATGAGGAATTCATAGGACTTCATGATCGATCAGGTTCGAAACGGGATAGAAAGAGGACAGGCAATGAGCGGAAATTCAGTAAAGATTAAGATCTGCGGGCTTTCCCGACCGGAGGATATCGATTCTGTCAATGAGGCAAGACCGGATTACTGCGGATTCATTATCAATGTGCCGAAAAGCATACGCAATACATCGCCGGATCAGGTGCGCTCCCTTCGGGCAGGCCTTTCTCCTGAAATTATTCCGGTTGGCGTGTTTCGCAATGAACCGGTGGAGACTGTTGCAAAATTGCTGTTGGATGGGACCATTGGTGTGGCGCAGCTGCATGGAAATGAGGATGAAGCTTATATTCAGAGACTGCGCACCTTTGGAGACTTTACTATTTTTAAAGCTTTTCGGGTGCCGGATTTTGATGCCGAATGGGCGCGCATGGTAAACGAAAGCTCTGCCGATCTGGTGCTTCTGGACAATGGCAGCGGCGGTACCGGAGAGACCTTTGCCTGGGAACTGGCAGAGCAGATCCATCGTCCATTCCTGCTGGCCGGCGGAATCGGCCCGGACAACCTTACGGAGGCTCTGGATCAGCTGCATCCGTGGGGACTTGATATGAGCAGCAGTGTGGAGACGGATGGGAAAAAAGACCGGAAAAAAATTCTGGCTGCGGTAAGAAAGGTTCGGGAGTGGAAGACTGCGGGAAAAATGCCAGGATAGTGATAGTACAACTGGGAAAAAGACATTGGCATATTATAAAACGAGTCAGAAAAAGAAA
>JAJBVF010000270.1 GCA_020859965.1 Clostridiales bacterium | reverse complement strand
GGTTTTTCCCTGATGAATTTGAATTAATCTTTCCGGAGGATTGTGCTATAAAAAAATGAAAGAAAAGATTTTAAACGAATCTTGCCGGAAGAGAGGAAAGAAGATGAGCGAGGAAAAGAAAACATATTCTGTGTATATTGGAAGCTGGGAACATGACCGGACCGGCAAAGAGCTTGGGGTTCGTTCGTTTCAGTTTTCCGGAGATGGTTTTGCGCTGACGGACAGTGCAGCCCCGGATGTGTGTGTCGGCGCGATGTATGTGGATCGCAGGCGGGATGTACTGTACTGTGTGGATGAGTCGGAAAACTACCCCGGAATGAAAGAAGGTGGAGGCGGAAGAGTTCTGGCTTACCAGGTGAATCGGGAAACCGGTGCACTGACAAAGCTCAGTGAGGTGCCTGCTTACGGATCGCGCACCAGTTTTGTGACACCGGATGAAACGGGACATTATCTGCTTGTGACGAACCATGGAGGGAAAAGGGCAATCATTCGTACAGAACGATCGGAAAATGGAGAATATGGGATCCGAATGGAACATGATGAGACAAATATCGTGTTGTATGGGCTGAATGAGAAGGGGGCACTCGGAAAGGTTCTTGATGTCTGCAGGCATTCCGGATGCGGGACAGAACGGGCGAATCTGCAGGCACATCCTCATTGCGTCAGACAATCTCCGCTCGGTAATCTGCTTTGCGTGTGTGACAAGGGTGCGGATGCATTGTATTTTTATCAGATTGATCATGAAAAGAATACTCTCGTCCCCTGCGCAGAAACGCCTTATCAGATGACGCCCAAAAGCGCTCCGAGATACTGTGTGTTTCATCCTGAAAAAAAGTTCCTGTTCGTGAATTATGAAGGAAAGAACTGTATTTCTGTATTCCATTATGAACTTGACGGCAGAATTCGTGAGATACAGACAACAGATGTTTTGCAGGGAGATATGGAATTCTCTTTTAAAGGCGGAAAACGGGTGGTTCAATCCTCAGACATCTGTATTCATCCGAATGGAGAGATTCTTTATAATGTCACCAGAGGCCTGAACCAGATTGATTCCTACCGGATCGATCCGGAAAGTGGAATGCTTACACATAAACAGACGCTGAACCTTCCGGTGAAACAGGGAGGAATGGATACGATCCGTGGGTTTGCACTTTCCCCGGATGCGAAATATCTTCTGGTAGGTGCATTGACAGAAAACACAGTGGTCGTGCTGGATGTAGATGAGGAAGGGAAACTTGCAGTTTCCGAAAACTGTCCTAACCTGGATCTTTATCATCCTGCGTCACTGGCATTTCTGTAACTATAGAGTGAGATGAAAGAAAGGGTGAACAAGCTTATGGAAAAAACAGAAAAGTACAGCCTGTTTTACTGCCCCGAAGACGGGAAACTGCATATCAGCGATGCGTGTACGGAAGAAAATGAAAGTCTTGTGGGCAGTATGGGTGAAGAGATTTACCAATCACAGAATTATTATGGAGAAGGGAAAAAGCTGACGCTTTCAGATTTTCATTTCCAGACGACAGCGGACATCGCCCTGATCGTGCCGAATGGCACCATTATCGCTCTGGAAGGGAAAAATGAACTGAAGGTGATAAATGACCGGGAACGTGCGAACGCAGCTGTTCTGTACAGCAATGGGAGCATGACGATTACCGGAGATGCGGAAGCGGAGCTGCGCATTCTGGCAGAAACGGCACAGGGGCTGTGGAGCCGGTGTATCTGTGCCAGATTCGGAAATCTTTCCATTGAGGGCGGCACGATCTGCGCAACGGCGGGAAGCGCCGGAAAGTGCGGCGCTATTTATGCCGGAGGACGTTTTCGCAAAGTGCCGGATACCGGACAGATACGGATCAGCGGAGGGAAAATCATTGCTTCCGCGAAAACGAATGCGATACGCGCTTCGGAAGGAAAATTGTATCTGGAGCCGCCGAAGAACTTCTGCTCTGTAGTGAACAATGCCAGAGAGTACAGGGGAAGTTCACTTCCGTGGAACGGGGAGACTCTTACACAGGAAAAAGCGGACGAACCGGTTATGGTATTGTTTGAACCGGAGTCTGTGTTGTCAGAGACAGGGAGGACGATATGAATAAGATTGAAAAAAGAAAGAATCGGATGGCTCCTGTGACGGAAGAACTGGAAATACCCAAAATGCAGGCGCCGGAGAAGACTTTTTACAGCTGTGATGTCCTTGTGATCGGCTGTGGCTGGGCAGGCCTGAATGCCGCGGCAGCGGCCAGGGAAACGGGTGCGGATGTGCTTGTGGTAGATAAAGGTACGCCTGGTTATTCTGGCTTAAGCTCGTTTTCTTCTTCTCATCAGTGGTATGATGCGGAAATGGGAGATGATCTGCAGGCCTGTTTGGACGAGATGGTCATGGCGAATGAATACCTTGCGAATATCGGCTGGTATAAGAAATGGGCAGAGCATTCCAAGGAAACCTATCAGCGGCTGATGGACTGGGGGCTGCTGACACAGTATCCGACCGGCGCGGAATCGGGACTTTGGGTGGACGGTGACTTGAGAGATGATGATCTGACCGGTTACAATGAGGAATTT
>JAJBVF010000345.1 GCA_020859965.1 Clostridiales bacterium | reverse complement strand
GCCCATCGGCGTGAGCTTTCCGAAATGAGCGGCGTGTGAATTCCGACATGACGGCGCGGCTATTCCGCCACAAACGGCGCGCCTTTCTTTATAATGGATGTTGTAACTTATCAACCATCCATATGAGAAAGGAGCACCAAATGCAAAGTTACTCAACAATCATTGGTGTGATAGAACTACGCCTGCAGGGTATTGGCTATCTCACCACCCAGCGTCGGTTCAACATTGGGAGCAGTACTGTTACCCTTATCATGAACCGTTTCAAAGAAATCGGAATTCCTCTCGATGATTTGAAAGCCATGTCACCAAAGGATGTGGAGGCCGCTTTCTATCCGCCGGAAAACCTCCGCCGGTCCGAAAAGGAACCTCCGGACTTCTATGAGATCCATCGCCGTATGATGGCAATGAAGCGGCCGGATCTCTCATTCGTCTGGATGGAATACAAACAGGCACATCCAGACGGCTATCAGCTGTCACAGTTTTACAAACTTTACGGCGATTTCGTAAAAGAAAACTTTGGACAGGATTCCGTCTCTATGCCGGTAGAGCGAATTCCTGGCGAGCGGATGTATATTGACTGGGTTGGTGACCAGCCAGAACTCCTGACAGACCCGGCTACCGGTGAAATTCATAAAGTCCATATATTTACAACGACCATCGGCTTCAGCAGCTGTGTTTACGCGGAAGCCTTTCCTGATGAGAAGCTCCCCAGTTTTATCACAGGAGTGGTTCATGCCCTGGAATTCTATGGGGCTGTGCCGAAATACCTGGTGCCGGATAATCTCCGCACTGCAGTCTCCAAACACACAAAGGATGAACTGGTTTTGAACTCAGCTTTTTCTGATCTGGAAGACTTTTATGACACAATCGTACTCCCGCCGCCAGCCCGCAAGCCACGGGGAAAAGCAACGATTGAGAACCACGTACGTTTTCTGGAAACCCATCTGGTTGAGCGGTTAAAGGAAAAAATCTTTACCAGCTTGGAAACGCTTAACGGGGAAACCGAAAAGATAATAGCAGCAATCAATCAGGACGGCTTCCGGAACAAAAACGACATCCGCAGGACACGGAGCTACGCGTTTGAGACCTATGACAAGCCGCAGATGAAGCCGCTCCCATCAAGCTGCTTTACGACTTGCGATTATAAATACTTTTTGCGTGTACCGGATAATTACCATCTTGAGTATGACGGCCACTATTATTCTGTATTATACACATACCACGGCAAGCCTGCAATACTCAAGGCTACAATGAGTGAGATCCGGATCTGTGATGAAAACAACCGGTTCCTTTGCAAACATGTACGCTCTTATAAAGATTTTCCGCGCTATATCACAGATGACAGTCATATGCCGCCGCAGCACCAGTACTACAAGGAACTGAATGCACATGACGGGGCATACTACCGCAGATGGGCATCTGTTTACGGGGAAGCTATGGTAACGCTCATTGACCGGATCCTCCGCGGTGTTAAACATGAGGAACAGGCATACAACAGCTGCAAGGGAATTCTGCATATGTGTAATGATGTCCCGAAGAATATCGCAGCTGAAGCCGCCCAGACCTGCATTGATTCATCAGCCTGTAAATATACCTATTTTAAGAAAGCCCTCAGCCGTTTGATGAATCACGAGATAACTGGCAGCAGTACATCCGGCCAGCTTCCGGAGCATAAGAACATCAGAGGGAGGGACAGCTATCAATGAATGAATCCATTTCTCTGAATAAAGAAGAACTTCTGCTCTGCGAGCGTCTGCGCAGCCTTAGGATGTCTGGGATGGCAGATGCATTTGAAACCCAGATGCTGGACCCAAATGCGGATCTGGTACCGTTTATGGAGCGGTTCAGTTCAATCGTAAACAACGAATGGCAGATCCGTTACAACAAGAAATTTAACCGTTTGTTGAAGAAAGCACATCTGCGGTATCCGGATGCTGATCTGGATGAGAGCATCTATGATCCTGCACGGAAGCTGGACACTACTACCGTTGAACGCCTGGCAGACTGTCACTGGATTGATGAGGGGAAGAACCTTCTGATCACCGGCATGACCAGCAGTGGGAAAACCTACCTGAGCAATGCACTGTGCATCTCAGCGCTGCGGCAGATGAAAACAGTCTTATACATCCGAGCCAATACACTGATGCTGGAACTGGAACAGGCAAGGCTGAAGACCACTTATCTGGAACAGGTGAAAAGCCTCTCCAGACTGGATCTTCTGGCAATCGATGATTTTGGCCTGATGGAACTGGATCTGGATAAATGCCGCGACTTGTTTGAAGTCATAGACGGACGGGATGGCCGTAAGTCCACCATCATCATCTCTCAGTTTCCTGTCAGCTCATGGTTTGATCTGCTCAAGGAACATACCTATGCAGACGCCTGTCTGGCACGTATAACCGATAAGCGTCATAGTTATCGGCTTGAGATGAACGGTATTAGCATGAGGGAAGTTAACAAGTAAAAACCAGTAAACCCAGGAGCGTCGCTCCGCGCCGTTTAAATCGGACTGAGCGCGCCGTTGGCGCGGAACAGCCGCTCCGTTTTATCGGAATTCGCA
>JAJBVF010000304.1 GCA_020859965.1 Clostridiales bacterium | reverse complement strand
AAGGCTCTCTACAGGAAGAGAGGTTCGAGCCAATGACATCTTAATCATTCAAGGGATTATCAATAGAGGGCAAGATCCGTAATACGTGGGCCGCAATTTTCAGCGAGTAGATACCATCACTCTCCAATTCTCAAAATCCGAATGGGAAGACATCCTTGCCTACCAAAAAATGAACCCCGGTAAAAACCTCGCCGAACTCGCAGAGGAATTCATTCTCAAACTGACAGACGACATTGAGAATGAAGCCAAATACAAGGATGATGACTATGCCCTCCCTGTCATTGGCAACATCGTTGCTGACAGATTCATGGCCGGCGACACTATCCCGTGGAAAGTCAAACCACGAAAAAACTACCCAAGTGACTATTTTGGCCTTCGTGTCTACGGAAACTCCATGGAGCCGCTTGTCAGTAATGACCAGATCGCCGTCATTCGTCCCTGGGATGATCCTGATATGCCCGACGTTGGCGACATTGTCGTTTACTCAGATGGGCGTGGTGTAATGCTCAAGCAACTTGCTCTCCGGGATGGAAAATATGTCCTCTCATCCCTCAATCCTCTTTACAAAGACATCACTCCAATCGACGGAGAAGGAAGAATCACGGGAATCTACGTTGACAAACTCGACGATTTCCGCAAGGCATAATCAAGCAAGCAACACCCACACGCCACCCAAATACCACGAAATCCTCACAGACTGCAGTAACGTCTGAATCCTTCACCACGCCATGAAAATCCCCATCCTCCCGCACATCCTAAAATACATGGGCTCCAAGCGGGAAATTCTCTCCTTCGTCATCGACACAATCCAAAAAACAGGAGTAGAAAGCAACTACTTCTGCGACCTTTTTGCAGGAACAGCACTCGTAGGATCAGCCTTCAAACATCAATACCGCGTCCACATCAACGATATACAATCCTATTCATCCATCTTCGCTCAAGCCTACCTCTACAACCTAAAAACATCAGCCCCTCTGGGAGTCATCGAAAACATCCACGAAAAAGCCCTCTCATACGTAAACGACCTCACAGCACACACCCCTGAACTAATTGCCGATTATTCAAAAATCACCCACCTCGACAATCTGCAAAGACTGGAAGAGCAACAGCGTGAACTACTCCATTCAGATATCCACACAGGCTTCCACCTATTCACCAAATACTACTCCGGCACCTATTGGAGCTACGAACAATGCGCCTGGATCGATTCCATCCGGGCAGCTGCAGAAACCTACCGCAATACACTCATCTATGGCGCTATCCTATCAGCCCTCGTATACGCCATGTCCTACACATCTCAGGGAACAGGCCACTTTGCTCAATACCGAGACATCACAGCCGCCAACATGCAAGACGTCCTCATCTATAGGACAAAACAAATATGGCCACTCTTCGAGAAAAAATTTCACGAACTCATCACCACCATCGATTCAGACCCGCTCCATACCCCCCACCTCACCAGCCTCAACTACATCGACTGTCTCAAAATAGTCGAACCCAAAAGCATCATTTACGCAGATCCTCCCTACAGCGCCGTCCACTATTCCAGATTCTACCACGCCATCGAAACCCTCGTCAAATACGACTACCCGGACATTCGCTACAAAGCTCGTTACCGCTGTGACCGCCACCAATCCCCATTCTGCACAAAAACTCAAGTCCACCAAGCATTCCGGGATTTATTCCACTGTACACACGAACGCAACTCCCACCTCTTCCTCAGCTACAGCAACAGCGGCATGATTTCCATTGAAGAATTGCAACAAATTGCCAATACTATCCTCGGCAGCAAGTACAAACAAAAAGTATTCGTTATGAACCACATGCATAGCAGAATGGGAAGTGCCGACACATACGGCTCCTATGTCAAAGAATACATCCTAGCCTTCACACAGTCATAACCTACAGCCATGGCACAATCTCGCTCCTTCAGCAATCTTAAGACATCCTGGACAAAATACTCCATCGTCCAAGTCCTTGATGTACTCAAAAGCAAAGATATTCTCGAAGCATATCTCAATGGCCAAGAAGGAATAAAAATCAACCAACCCAACTTGAAAAGCTTCCTGGGCATCAAAAATACGCATGACGAAATACCGAAATTCTGGGAAAAGCTTTATAACTATCCTCAAGAAAAAATGCTCTTTGGTATGATGGCTTTAATCCTTACCCATCATGAAATCATAGAGGCATTTATAGAATTTTCTTCCGGCGAAATGGACATGAAAGGAATTTTCATATGCGATGAAGAAAAAAACACAATAATCAAGTACAAAGAACAAACAAACGCGCGCAGTGCATTAGTCGAATCAGGCGCATCTTCATCAGAATACCGCCGAGCATCGAATGTCCCCTATGACTTTTCTGCAGTATTTCAGAATCCGGAACTAGGCCCTCTATTCAAAGAGCTCATCATCAACAGGTTCATTCGATGCGGATGGACGGAAGAAGAAATAGAGCAGAATATGCCTCAAATATGTAGAGAAAATAAAATAGCTGAAATCTTCAATGTAGAACCGAATTTTTTCCAAATATGGCTCACTAGCGCAAAGCCTGGAAAC
>JAJBVF010000244.1 GCA_020859965.1 Clostridiales bacterium | reverse complement strand
CGTATTACCGGTCGATCACTGAATCGATACCGCCCATCATTATTTTTATTTATACGACTTTTTCCGATATTTCTTTGATATTTTTCGTCGGCAGCACTCCCTGCCAGATATCGACGCCGATTTCCGCCATATCCTCCACGATCGGCTCCATATAGGAATCCCCGTGGTGCATGACAATGACCCCGTTCTCATGCAGATAATCGTACAGTTTGCGGAACGGCTCTTTGAAAAATTCACGCCATACCTCCGGCGACATAAACATCGTGTTCTTGGAACCCCAGTCGTCATGGGAACAGATGCAGTCCGGATGCAGATGCTCCACGATCAGCTTCATGTAGGTGAGACGGTACTCGCAAATCACGTCAATCAGCTCATGCATGGCTTCCGGCTCCAACAGGAAATTCATGAGCGTATCCTCAAATGTCATGAGCATGTGCAGCTGTTCAAAGATACCAGTCCCCATAACGGTCATGGTAAGATATTTCTCGTGGTCGATGGCTTTTTCTGCCGCGATCGCATCCTCCCAGCCTTCCTGGCATCTTCCTGCCAGATCCGGTACCTTCACGTACTTTTGCCACTCAGTGATATCCTGAACGACCTGATTCTCCGGTGTTACAAAAGGTACGGCCGCCGGTGCATCCTCCGGGAACAGGATCAGTGTACCCCACTGGTCATGAGATGTCGTCCCGCGGATACGGTTCCCTCTTACAAGCTTAAAGACCGGATCTCCCGGAATACCGCGAAACATCGTAAACGAATTGCAGAGACATTCCGGTTTTCCGTCCTTTTTCAATGTTTCCAGCAGATTTTGCTTTGGTGTCAGCAAAAGAATCACCCCTTCCTACTGTTTGACTAATAAAGCCGCAACTATATTTTTAACTATATCATCTTTTAATTTCGCGGTAAATCCGTCACGGAATTCCATTTTTTCTGTTTTTTCTCCTACTTTTTGCAGGAGACCCTTCCGGCAATATTCACAAAAGAGATTTTTTGTGTTACACTGCAGAAAAAGGAGGAAATTTATCGTGCCATTTCTACTTAATATGCAGATTATTTATGATGCGGCGGCGAAACGCTATCCGGGCAAGGTGGAGATGTTCGGAGAAGACCGGGCTTCTCTTGAAAATGTAAGAATGTACCAGTCTGACGTGCCTTTACAGCCGCGATTCATCTATCTGGCAGCGCCGGAGGATATCATGGATTCCTCTTTTTATTTTCATAAAGACGTCGCACTGATTCTCTGCGGAGAGGACGATGAGAAAGGAATTCCGAAGGACGCTATGCTTCTAAGGATTACTGCACCTGCCCCCCTATCCGAAATCTTCACACTCGTACAGGATATCTTTGAGCGCTATCAGAGATGGGATCAGCAGCTTAAGGAGGCATATCTGTCAGAACACCCTCTGGATGCCATGATGGAGGCCAGCCTGCCGATCTTAGGCAATCCGCTCTTTGTTCATGATCCGGATTTTTATGTGCTGTCCTGTCCGCGCCATGTTCCCGGCATGCTCATCTGGACCAGAGACAAAAGAACCGGACGGGATATCGTCCCTCTGTCTCAGATTAATGATTTTAAGGTGGATCCGGACTATCTGTACACGTTGTCTACCCACGGCGCTTCCCTGTTTCCGAAAGAGCAGCGCGGTTATCCGATCCTGTATATTAATCTCTGGAACGGCAGCCAGTATCAGGGACGTATCTGCGTAGATGAGCTTGAAAATCCCATCGAGCCGGGGCATTACGCGGTCCTTGACTATCTCGGACATATGACAGAAGAGATCTTACATAGTAAAACGCTGTTCCGGCTGAATTTCAGAAATGAACTGCAGAATTTTTTCGTGGATTATCTGGAAGGAAAAATAAAAGAGCCTGCGCAGCTTATACAGGCTCTTGAAAATCTGAACTGGAAACAGAACGACCGGTATCTGTGTTTCCGGATGGAAGGCCAGCAGAAAGATATCCAGATGCTTTCCACTGCCGCCACCCTGAACTATATAGAGACACTGATTCCCAATGGCTATGTTTTTATCCATCGGGAAGGCATCACGGTCATCGTAAACCTTTCCTATACACATGCCCGCATGAATGAAGTGATCAGCAGTTTCGCCATCCTCCTGCGGGAAGGGCTGATGAAAATGGGAGTCAGCTCAGAGCTTCGCAGCTTTCCGCAGCTTCCCCAGGGATACACGCAGGCCTGTATGGCGCTGGAACTCGGGCAGCAGAGCAACAGTACGGCCTGGTGCTACCGGTTTGACGACTACATTCTGGATTATCTCGCAAAAGAAGGGACGAAGCAGCTCTCCCCGGAGCTTCTCTGCTCCAGCAAGCTCTCCCTTTTAACTAAATATGACGAAAAAAATAATACGGATCTGTATCACACACTCCGGCTTTTTCTGGAAAATGAGCGCAATATCCTCAAGACATCACGGGAACTCTTTATCCACCGGAGCACCCTGCTCTACCGCCTGGAACGCATACGGAAGGTGGCAAACGTGAACCTCGACGACCCAGCCGAGCGTCTGATTCTCAGTATGTCATTTTATATACACGATAAAACAGACA
>JAJBVF010000191.1 GCA_020859965.1 Clostridiales bacterium | reverse complement strand
GTCCTACAGATTCAAATGTTCACTCTGCTCATCCAGAAGCTGCTCATAACGAAGTTTCAGTTCCTGATGCTGAGGAAGGCATAATTCCGGATCTTCACGCATGATTCTATCGACCGCCTCATTCGCCGCCTGCAGAAGATTCGCATCTGCGTAGATATCCGCAAGCCGGAAATCCATCAGGCCGCTTTGCCGGATTCCAAACAAGTCTCCCGGACCGCGCAGCTGGAGATCGCGATTCGCTATCTCAAAACCATCGTTCGAATGGTTCAGAATATCCAGCCTTTCCCTGACCTGCGCGCCATCGATGGCATGCAGAAAAATACAGTAAGACTGTGCATTGCCGCGGCCGACACGCCCGCGAAGCTGATGCAGTTGAGCCAGGCCAAAACGCTCTGCATTTTCGATCATCATGACGGTAGCATTAGGCACATTTACCCCAACTTCCACGACCGTTGTAGATACCAGTACCTGTATTTCGTTTCTGAGGAACCGTTCCATGATTTCATTTTTTTCAACAGGCTTCATGCGCCCATGCAGATAATCAACCCGGATATCCTTTCCAAAAGTCCGGCGCAGGATCTGCGTATATTCAATCACATTTTCCGCGTCTACCAGATCGTTTTCTTCCACCATAGGACAGATCACATACGCCTGATGTCCCATGCGCACCTGCGATTCAATAAACGCGTATGCTTTCGGCCGATACCCCGGACCGACCACACAATTTTTGACCGGAAGACGATCTGATGGCATTTCATTGATGACCGAAATATCCAGATCTCCGTACAGGATCACTGCCAGTGTTCTCGGAATCGGTGTAGCACTCATCACTATGGTATGCGGAGTCTTCCCTTTTTGTGAAAAAGCTTCCCTCTGACGTACTCCAAAACGGTGCTGTTCATCCGTAATGACCAGTGCAAGATTCCGGTAGATTGCTTTTTCCTGTATCAACGCATGTGTTCCGATTACAATGGAAGCCTGCCCGGATTCCATTTTTGCATATGCTTCTCTCTTCTGTCTGGCTGTCATCGAGCCAGTCAGCAAAATCACCTCATATGGCAGCCCGTTTTTCTGAAGAAGCGACACGATTGAATCATAATGTTGCCTCGCAAGAACTTCTGTCGGCGCCATCATTGCAGCCTGGTATCCATTTTCTACCACTGTCAGTAATGCGAGTACAGCTACGATCGTCTTACCAGAACCGACATCCCCCTGGATCAGCCTGGCCATCACCGATTCTCCCTGCAGCTCACGTTCAATATCAGCCCAGACACGTTTCTGTGCGCCAGTAAGTTCATAAGGAAGCGACTCGATCACATGCTTTGCATTTACTCCCGGCTGAATACAAAAACAATTCTTCTCCTTTGTCCTGCGTTCTTTTAAGCCCCGAAGCTGCAAAAGGAAAAAGAAAAATTCATCAAATACAAGACGGCGTCGTGCAATCTGAAGATCTTCCGCACTGTCCGGAAAATGCATCTGTGAAACAGCAGTATTGCAGGAACACAGATGATAACGTTCCCGCTCCTCCGGCGGCAGATAGTCTTCGGGAAGTTTCACTCCCACAAGCACCCCTCTGACTGCCTTCTGAACCATATTCACAGTCATGCCTTTTGTAAGAGAATAAACCGGTTGGAGCGAGCTCATCAACGCCTGATATTGTTCTGTATGAAAAACGGCCGGCTGCTCTAAAAGCAGCCGGTTTCCCTTTCTTTTGACTTTTCCGCGAAAGATATATCTTATGCCAGTGCGCAGCGAATTGCGCAGATAAGGCATATTATACCAGATCAGCTGAATCTCGCCGGAAGCATCCATACAAGCGGCTGCAGAAATACACCGCCCCTGAAAATACCGATTTGAAAGCGGCGCCGTCAATCTCCCCGCGATAGAAACAGTCTCCCCTTCCTGCAATCCTGCAGCCGGGCGCGGTTCTTCATATTGTTCGTAGGCGCGTGGATAATACCGCAGCAGATCTCCCAGATTCTCGATACCGACACTTGCAAAAAGCTGCTTTGTCTTCTCGCCAATTCCCTTCAGGGAATCAAGGGGCGATTCCAGATTCATAATTGTCCGCCAGCTCCCTTATTCTACCGAAATAATATAATAGTAAATCGGCTGTCCGCCGTAATTCAGTTCTACATCACAATCCGGATAGAATTCTGCAATCTGATCACAAAACGCGGCAGCTTCCTCTTCCCTCATATCCTCACCATAATAGATACTGATCAGTTCTGCTTCATCCGTCATCATTTTCGCAATCGTCTCTGCAGCCACCGGATCAATATCCTTGCCAACAGCAAGAATGGAATGATCACCAACCCCCATAATATCGCCAGCGTTGATCACCATATCATCTATATGTGTATCACGAACAGCGTACGTCAGCTGACCGGTTTTCACATTTTCAATCTCCAGCTCCATAACCATCGCATTTTCTTCCGGTGTTTTTTCCGGAACGTAATTGATCACAGCAGTAATTCCCTGCGGCACAGTTTTTGTGGGAATCACAAAAATATTCTTGTCCGTAACCAGTGATTTTGCCTGATTCGCCGCGAGAATAATATTTTTATT
>JAJBVF010000393.1 GCA_020859965.1 Clostridiales bacterium | reverse complement strand
AGAACTTGCCGCTGCACTCATCCAACGGGGAATGTGGCAATCTCAAGGAAAGACACCCGACGCTACAGTCGGAGCGCGTATCTATGAGGATATCAAAAAGCATGGAAATCAATCCCGGTTCATCAAGGCGGCAGAAGGGCTCTTTGCGCTTAACCCGAACGTGAAAATCGAATTGTCGGACTCAGGGGAAAAGGCAGGAAAAGCGGTTAAAAGGAAACAACCGGAGAAGTCAGCAGGTTCCTATTCTTTTTCGGACTGTGCGGAAAAAGTCCTCCTTCACTTTTCAGGGAATGCCCCCATGCACTACAGGGATATTACCAGCAAAGCCCTGGAGTTGGGGTGGCTCAAGACGGAAGGGCTGACTCCCGAGGCCAGCATGTACGCGCAAATCCTGACAGAAATCCAGCGAAGAGAAAAACAGGGGAAGATCCCCCGCTTCGAAAAGTTGGGCAATGGAATGGTTGGGTTGACCATCTGGAAATCAACCGGCTTGGAACGTCACATTGATTCGTTCAATGATAAACAAAGAAAAGTCCTGATGGAACGGATGATGCAATTAAACCCGCAGGATTTTGAGGAATTGATTACTACTCTGTTGAGTAAAATGGGATTTTCCGAAGTGAGCAGGACTCCCTATGGCGGAGACGGGGGCGTTGATGTGCGAGGCATTATGACGGTACATGATGTCATTCATATCAAGCTGGCCGTACAGGCCAAACGATGGAAAGCCAATGTGCAGTCTCCTGTCGTCCAGCAACTTCGCGGCAGCTTGGGGACGGACGAACGCGGCCTGATTGTGACGACTTCCAATTTTTCCAGAGGCGCCAGGGATGAAGCGAGGCGCACCTCCTCCCATACCCCCATCGATTTGATTGACGGCGACCAATTGGTTTCTCTTCTTGTGGAATACAATCTGGGAGTCAGAAAGAATCGTTACCAGCTTCTGGAACTGACTCCTTCCTTCTTCTCTGATGAGGAAGAAATATAGATGTGACAGCTAAAAAGAAGCCAGCCACACCTGATGGCAGGCTTCTGAATCGACAGCATCTCCATCCCTTTACTGCCTGCACCACCCGGAACATTCCTTCCTGTACTGGCACCAGGAGCATTGCATCCCGGGCTGGGGATGGAAACGTTCAGTAGTGATGCCTTCACAGGCAATCCTGTACAAGTCGGCGATGCGTTGCTTGCGCTGTTCGTTGGCTGGGTGAATCTTGACCCGGATCACCTGGGGCATCTTCGTCTTGACCAGGTAGATCAGATCCAGCGACGGAGGCGTGTCTCCCGTGGCTTCTTCGATCATCATCTGATAGGTAACCAGCTGGAGTTCGTGGTCAAAGGCGCAGGAACGTATCTTCTGTCTCGTTTCTTCGTCGACGTAGTCCACCGGGCCTTCCGTCTTCTCCAACTCCAGAAAGTGGGCGGAGAAGGCTTCTTCCATGGCCGTCTCACTACTGTCCTCTTCCCGCCATCGGGCGAGGTTGAAGGACTGGAGTGTGGCGTGGATGGCCTTGCCGACATGCGGGGCAACCGTCGTCGGCTTCCGTATCTGTGCTACCCTCTCGAAGAAGAAGCGCAGAGAACACGACAGATACGATTTGACCGAGGAGGGAGACAGATAGTCCGGGCGGATGGCAGAAGGAGAAGAAGCCTCCGAAGGAAATTTGTTCACCAATGCGATAGCCGGGTGCAGGGAGGATGAACGTATGGGACAGGTTACGGGAGCAATCATAGGTCAGTACGGGTTGGAGTTACCGGCATAGGTCGTAGCGGGACGGCGGGTGTAGTTGTTCCTGCCTGATGCCGAACGTTTGGATGTCGCACCGGAGCGGTTCATCAGTTCGTCGATTAACCCGGAGGCTTCCATGCGGTTGAGCATGGCAACGGACTTGTTGAATCTCCGGGAAGCCAGTTCGTTCAGGGCAGAGTCATCCAACCCGGCCTTCCCGGCCAGTTCCAGGATGAGAGACTGTTGCTTCTCCGAGAACTTCCATGTGGGAACGGTTGCAACAGAGGTCTCGGGAGCGCTTGCAGGCGGTGTTTGTTTCACGGATGATGTGGATATCATCTGTGAGCAGGAAGCCCCAAGGGCAGGCCTTTGCGTGACCTGTGAGCCGTAATGTTCGTCAGGAACGAACCCGACCTGTTGGATCCGGGCGTCGACGGCAGTCTGAAGGGAGCCGTAGAGCCGCTCGGTTTCCGCAGCCAGTTCGGATGTGTGGGTGATTTCGGTTTCGATGGAGACCTCGAACTGGTGGGAGGAATATCCCGGCAGTCCGAGTCGTTTGCTGTAGTTGGCGATGAGTTTGATAGCCATGATGGTGGTTCTTTCGTTGTTGATGGATGGATACAGAAAAACCGCCATGCCCCGGGATGGGACCATGGCGGCTCTTCGAAGGATGACAGGCAGGTAAATCCCTGTGTCTGGTATATATGACGGGAGGGAAGGTGTTATTTCAGATGAGAAAGAGCTTCATATCCCGTTGTCCCGGGAAAGTGGACATGAACTTGTCGTACCCGGAACCATGAATCGTAGTAGCTGTCTTGGTCAGCTGATGCCAGTAGGAAGATC
>JAJBVF010000407.1 GCA_020859965.1 Clostridiales bacterium | reverse complement strand
TTTTTAATATATGGGACAGAAATACAGAATTGTTAAAAGACGCAACTTAGGAAAAGATGCGGAAGATATATCACACAAGTTCTATGCTCAGCCGATCAGTAACGGCACCGTGGCTTTTGATGAACTTTGCAGTGATATCAGTGAATATTGTACGGTGACCTCTGCGGACATAAAGGCCGTGTTGGACCGCCTGAACTTCGTGTTGGACAAGCACCTGAAGGCCGGCCGGATCATCCAGATGGGTGAAGTGGGTAACTTCCGGCTGAGCTTCGGTTCTTCCGGTTCGGAGACGGAGGAGGAATTCCATACCTCCCAGATCCGTAAACCGAAGGTCACGTTCACACCGGGTAAGCTGTTGCAGCAAACCCGTACCCAGATCAGTTACCAGCGTGATCATCCAGTAGTAGTCACCGTAACAGAGGAGTGCGACCTGCCGCACGCACTCTGATCCATAGCTGCCGGCCGTTGGCGGAAACGGGTGCACCCATGGACAAAAAAGGGTGCACCTTTTTTTCCAATCGCCTGGCAGTGGTTAGCCACCAGGTCTTCCGGATTTTCCGGAGCCTGTTTGCTGGCCGGAGGAATTAACACCTGTTGAAAGATGACAGCGTTTCGTATCAGAACCTACTCGATACAGGAATTAGGCATCCTGTATTTCAGGCATAATACCCCTGAATCTGCGAGTGCCCATCTCAGGAGATGGATGCTCCAGCCTCAACTCTATGAAAAACTGGCCGCTGCCGGCTACCGCCGGGGCCAGAAGATCCTCACTCCCCGACAGGTCCGGATCATTGTGGACCACGTTGGGAAACCTTAACTGCCTGACGGGAGACGAAAGAGCCTAAGGACGGACTGTCCTGTTTGCTTCTTTTCGTCTCCCGTTTTTTTGTATCTGCTTAAAACGGTTCTTCCTCTCCGGGAGGCGCCAGGGGCAATTCCCCTCCTTTGAGGTCGTAGAAACGGGTGGTGGATGCGTCAAACCCACAAATAAATTTATGGATCCCGATATTCCTTCCTTTGGCCATGTCGATCATGGCGGTGCCTTTGGGGTCTATGTGTTCAAATTCTTTTACCCGGTAGGTCAGGCCATACACCTCTGGCCGGTGGATCAGGAGGACCACATCTGCCGCTTCCCCGATCTGCCCGCTGTCCCGCAAACGGGACAAGGTGGGGTGCAGGTGGAGCGGGTCCCTGTTCAACTGCGACAGTGCCATGATCCAGATATCCAGGTCTTTGGCCAGGTTTTTAAGCCGCCGGGCTGCTTCTGCCATCTGGGCTTCTTTTTTGGATTCCCGCATATTGACATTCAGGATCTGGAGATAATCCACGACGGCTCCGTCGATGTGGTATTTTTTCTTTAAGGAGCGGATCGAATGGATGATCGTGTCTAAGTGACTGGTGCTCCGGTCGTCGAAATAGATCTTTGCCTCGAGCAGTTTACTGACCCCTTCCGAAATCGCTTCAAATTGTATGGGTTTCAAAGGGGCGTAGAGGATTTTATTGGCGGCTACTCCGCTCTGCATCGCCATCATACGGGCGGCTATCTGCTCTTTCTTCATCTCCAGGGAATAGAAGGCTATGGCAGTTCCCTGCATCGCGGCATGGCGGGCGATGGAGACACTGAGAGAGGTTTCCCCTGGGAGGTATCTCCTGCCACCACGATCAGGTCGGATTTCTGGAGTCCGCCGCTTAGCCGGTCGAGTTCACGGAAGCCGGTAGGGGTTCCGGTCAGCTCCTCCCCTCCTGCCGCATTCTTTTCCATCCGTTGCAGTACGCCGCGGATCGCTTCATCCAGGGTATGCACCTGATCCTGTGTTTCCTCGAAAAGGGCTTTCAGTTGCTCTTCTATCCCGCCTAACAGGTCGGTCAGGTCTGTGGTTCCGGCATAGGCCTGTGCCAGGAACACCTCTAAGATCCGGATCAACTGGCGGCGTTTGCCCAGTTCGGACACATAGCAGGCATGCTGGTAGAAATCCTCTGAATAGGAAGTGGCCACCTGCGAGAACTCAAACGCATCGAAGGGTTCGGGCTCTTTGCTTAGTTCAGCCATGACGGCTATCATGTCCGGGCTGTCTCCCCGCCGGTCCACCTGCCGGATGGCCTGCCAGATGCGTTGGTGGAGGGGATGCCGGAAAGACTCTTCGTCCAGCAGGTTTTCGATCTGCGGGAGTACATTCCGGTCGGAGATCATACTGCCGAGAACGACTTTCTCGGCTTCATAATGGTAGGGTAATAGTCTATTTGCCATATTCTTTTTCTGCCCAATCTAAAACGGTGATGTATAAATCGCTGTAACGTTCCCGGAGGTCTTTCCGGTTTTGAATTTTCAGGATCACTTTCGCAATCTGTTTTCCGGTATATTTTTCTTTTAACTGGAAAAATTGCTCCTTGCTGATCTGGATGGGGAAATTCCGCGTATTACTGCAGTAAGATGCTTTATTGTGCAGCCACTGAGTGAATTTTTCATATTCCAGTGTGTGTGCGTGTGCAGTCTCGTCAGAGACATTCCCTTTTTGACTCTCGCCAGAGAGGTTTTTGGTTTTAGTTTCAGTTTCTATTTGATAAGAGTCTGTAG
>JAJBVF010000031.1 GCA_020859965.1 Clostridiales bacterium | reverse complement strand
CCGCGGCCATAAGACGACTGAACGCATGGGAGGTATTCGGCACCAGTACAACTTTCTCTCTACGGTCCTCTTTCGTAAATTTCACCAGATACGGATCCGGAAGCTCATGAACCTGCATGGATAAGTCGTCCTGCTTCCTGCTTATGTGAGAGAACGCTTCAGCCTGCTCATCCGTCGCGGAAACAGCTTCCATAGACGAATTGTCCTGGCGTTCATCAAATGTATAAGCAATGCGCGCCTTCTCCCGGCGCCGCATCTCCACCGTCTCCACAAAAGAGCGCACACGGATCCGCAGCGGTCCCTGAATATCACTTTCATCCACCTTCAGAATGAGCGGAATCTTGCCCGAAATCTCCTTCATCAGTCGAATGATCTCATCGGAAAGATAAGCGTCATGCCCGCAGCCAAAGCTTACGATCTGCACATACTGAAGATGTTCGTTCTGTGCCGCCAGGATAGCGGTAGAGAGCATCCTCGCGTGATAATTATTCACAATATCCAGACGGCTTCTGCTCAGATCCACGTTTTCCGTCCCCGGGACAGAATCCGCAGTCAGCACCGGAATTCCCAGGCTGGTAAACATGTCCGGAAGGTCGTGATTCACCAGCGCGTCATTCTGATAGGGTCTGGAGGCAAGCACGACCGCGTAGCCGCCCTCTTTTTCTACTTTTTCGATAACCTCCCCTCCCGCCTTTTTCAGTTCCTTCGAAAATGTCTCCTGCGCCGCGTCTCCTGCCTCAATCGCGCGGAGTGTATCCGCCGCTGTTATGCCAAAGGTTGTTTCCATATATTCTGTGAGCTGGCGGTTCCGGTCCGCTGTTTTGTGCCAGTGAAACAGCGGAGCATCATAGGGAATCTCCCAGCGTTTTTCCGGATTGTCCGAATTGCGCACGACGATCGGATACCCTTTCACGATCGCACACATGGATTCACTTGTCTTCTCCGTATTTTCGGAAGGCACAGTCGTGATCGAAGGCATAAAGATCCGTGATCCAGGCTCATTCTTTTTCCCAGACTTATTCCCGCTGCCTTCTACAAGGTTCCGGATATGGCCATGTACCAGTTTTGCCGGAAAACAAACCGTATCGGAAGTCACAGCAGAGAGCCCACTCTCATAAATCTTCCGCGTACTTTTATCTGAAATGCGCACCCGGAAACCCAGAGAACGCCAGAAAGTCGTCCAGAACGGCATGGTTTCCCAGAAAGAGAGCACGCGGGGAATACCAATCGTGATTCCCCGATCCGGAACTGCTCCGCCATCCAGGCGGCCGGATCCGGATGCTTCTGTATCTGCCCCTGATTCTCCGATACCTGCTGCCAAGGTGTCCGTCTCCGGTTTGTAGAGATTCGGATATGGGTAATCCCGGAACAGAAGCTCCTCCCGCAGCCGGAACAGATTCGGCACACGGTTTTTCTCTTCTTTTTTTGCCTTAAGCTGTTCCCTCACATGCGCATCCTTCGGGTCGCCCAGAATCTCACCGCGCTCACACCGGTTGTTTGTAATCCAGGAATTCCCGTTCGAAAAACGGACAATTGTGCGCTTACAGTGATTTGTACAGAACGGGCAGGGCGAATTTGCCTCCTGCGTGTAAGAGAAATCCTCAAGCGCATCCAGACCGATAAACGTTCTCTGAAAACGGGGAACAGGCGTCTCTTCATCTGTAATGGTTTCCAGCCGGTCCAGACTTTCTTCCAGAGCCGCCTCGCACTGCTCCTTCGTCAGAAGAGCCGCGCCGATCGCCCCCATCAGTCCGGGATAAGGCGCACGGGTCACTTCTCTTCCAATATACTGTTCCAGTGCGCAAAGCACCGCATCATTCTGGAAAGTGCCTCCCTGTACAACAATTGTATCACCAAGCGAATCCAGATTTGAAATCCGGATGACCTTCGTAAACACATTTTCTATGATCGAACGGCAAAGCCCTGCCATGATATCGCCGGACTGTTTGCCATTTTTCTGCTCGGTCACAATGCTGCTGTTCATGAACACCGTACAACGGCTTCCCAGAGCCGCCGGATTTTCAGAAGCAAAAGCCGTTCGGGCAATCTCTTCCACCGGAATGTGCAAAGAAGAAGCAAAATTTTCCAGAAATGAACCGCATCCGGAGGAACAGGCCTCATTTACGACAATATTTGTAACGATTCCATGGTCGACCCAGATTGCTTTCATATCCTGCCCGCCGATATCGAGGATAAAAGTCGCATTATCCACATATTTCGCGGCGGCCCTCGCATGCGCGACAGTCTCTACCATGTGACATTCCGTATTCCACGCCTTTGATAACAGCAGCTCACCGTAACCGGTCGACCCGGCTGCCAGAATCTCCAGCTCGGCACCGGCTTTGCGGTACCGGTCGCGCACCTTAAGCAGAGCCTTCTTCGCTACCAGCAAAGGTTCGCCCTCGTTCGGGGAATAAAAGGAATCCAGAAGCTGTTCCTGCTCATCCATCAGAACAAATTTCGTCGTCGTGCTTCCGGAATCAATGCCAAGGTAAGCGCGCACTTTCTCTCCCGGCTGTGGCTGATACGGCTGAAAAACAGGCAGCGCATGACGAGCCTCAAACAGTTCCTGCTC
>JAJBVF010000481.1 GCA_020859965.1 Clostridiales bacterium | reverse complement strand
GGATTTTCCGTGTCATACTGCGGCACCTCCATGACTACCGTCTCAAATTCTACCAGCTTATCTTCACTGATGTCAATCAGAGGCGCGTCCGACCCCATCCAGGTCGCACCTGCGGTCGAGTCAATCGCGAAAATACACTGTCCCGCGTTCAGAAAGTTCGCCGGGTAGCCGGAGATCTTAAAGGTTGAAAAAGCCCTGCTGTCTGCATATCCCGCCAGTTCATACAGCAGTTCCTGTGTCGTATCATTAAACAGCAGGATTTCCCCATCTTCGGTCGAATAGCCGGCATCCAGCTGCTGAAGCATCGTGATCATCATATTATCTGTGGATTTATAGATAAACGGAATCATCACGTTCTGTCCGTTTACCACATAATTTCCATCCGCATCCTGCTCCAGCGCCGCCTCTGACACTTCCCAGATAAAATCCCAGGTCAGTGTCTCGGGAAGCTCATAGCCCAGCGCTTCCACATAGGTTTTATTCACATAGCAGGCCTCAGTGGAGCGCATATACGGCAGTGCGTAATATGTCCCGTCAATCTGACATTCCTCCAGAAACTGCGGTACAACCTCCTCCACCGTCGGAGAATCAAATGCCAGTTCACTGCCTCCAAGTCCATAGTTTTCATCCGTCATCAGCTCATCCAGAGCCACGACCTGATTGTCTCCGGTCAGATAGGTCGCAATGTGATCCGGATAGGTGATGCAGACATTCGGCGTCGTATCCGTCGCAATGTTGGTGATCACGTCATTGTAAATATCTGTATAGTCCGTGTACAGCCGGATATTTACGGTAATATTCGGATACAGCTCCTCAAAATCCTCAATCGCCTGCTCGTAAACCGCCACCTGTGTCTTATTCGTATCATTTTTCGCCCAGAAAGTAATCTCATATTCCTGAGAGGTGTCAAAGGTATCCGGCACTTCGAACGCACTTTTGCTCTCCTGCGAGCCGTGACAGCCGGTCAGCGTCAGCATACACAGAAGCATCAATATAAACAGCCTGCAGCAGCGCGCCGCACATCCCCGCAAAACATTTTCTTTTGATTTTCTATTGCTCATTTTCCTTCCCCTTACGCCTTCAGCCCGCCCCTGGACACACCGGCCATGATCTGCTTACGAAAAATCAGAAACAGCACAATCAGGGGAACAGAGATCACCACTACTGCCGCCATCATCGCCGGAACATTTTCACGGCCAAAGCCATTCTCACGAATCTCCTGAATTCCGTTGGACACCAGATAATAATTCTGATCATCTGTGATCAGCCGCGGCCACACGTAGGAGTTCCAGCACTCGATCACCTTCAGGATCGTAATCGTCGTCATCGTTGGCTTTGAGATCGGGAGCATCACCTTCCACAGATATTTAAAATCGGAAGTCCCGTCCACCTTCGCCGCATAATACAGGCTGTCCGGTATCTGCTCGAAATTTTCCTTCAACAGGTAAATATAAAATACAGAAGTCACCGACGGTAAAATCAGCCCGGCATAGGTATTCCGCAGATTCAGATTCGTGATCGTCACAAAATTCGTGATGATCACCAGCTCGTTCGGAATCATCATAAGAGAAAGGAAAAACACAAATACCACATTTTTCCCCCGAAATTCCAGGCGTGCAAAAGCAAATGCCGACAATACGATCACGATCAGCATAATCGCTGTCGTCGCCACCGCAAAAATCACCGTATTCGCGAGATACCGTCCAAGCGGCACCTCCGTAAATGCATCCAGATAATTCTGCAGCGTCGGTGTCAGCGTAAAAAATTGTGGGACAGATTCCGAGCTGTACTGGCTGTAGCTCTTCACCGAAGTGAGTACCATCCAGTAAAACGGAAAAAGCACGATCACTGCCCACAGAGCCAGAAACACTCCCTTCACCACGCCCAGAATCCTCGCCCGTATTTTCGCGGAATTCTCTATTTTCGCATAATCAATTGCACTTTCCATCTATCGAATCCTCCTGAATTCTGTCATCCATTTCCGCAGGAAATTGATAACAAAGATCACGCCATCGCTCCAACAATTTCTATTGCATGACATATCACAAATTTATAAATACAGCGCAAGCGTGTCCGAAGTCGCTCTGCACGTGCTGTGCGTCCGTTTGTCCGTTTCAAGCACATACGCATCCACCATATATTCAACGCCTAGCCCGCCTGCTCACCATCAAATTGATACAGGTGATAGTCAAAATAATCGCAAACAGAATGATCGCCGCCGCGGAAGCATAGGACGGATAACCGCCGCTGTCGCCGTACAACATGTCATACACATATCCTACGATCGTATTTACCCCGGCCGCATTCAGATCCGTGCCAAAGAGCGCAACTACGTCGCTGTATGCTTTAAAAGCTCCGATAAATCCGGTAATCACCAGATAAAAAATCATCGGGGAAATCATCGGCAGTGTGATTTTATAAAAAATCCGGAATTTTGATGTCCCGTCCACACGGGCCGCTTTATAATAATCCTCATTAACGGACGCCAATGCAACGTTCAGGATCAGAATCTATACCGGCATCACTACCCAGAACGTATAAATGCAAAGCACGAGCAATTTCGCCCAGTACTGTCCGTCAAT
>JAJBVF010000251.1 GCA_020859965.1 Clostridiales bacterium | reverse complement strand
GCAGTAAATGTATCGCCGGAATCGGTCACTCCGGAAATGGTATCACCCACATTCACACTGTCAAGAGCAAGCTCACTGATCACGCCTTTCGCATAAAGCCCGACCGTACTGGTAACCTTTGCAAAATAATCATCGTCAGAATCTCCATTCTCATCGCCGATGCTGACAACTGTACCATCCACCGTACTTTTCACAACCTTTTTGTCCAGCACTCTCTGTGCTTTCTCAACATTCAGCTCTGCTTCCCGAATGTCCAGCTCACATTCCTTTATATTTGACTCCAGCTCAGTGATCAGCTCTTCCAGCTCCTCAGCGGTATAATCATCATCATACCCATAATCATCCCAGTCGTCATCCCAGTAAAAATCCGTCTCTGTCTCTGTTTCTTCTTCCAGAAGACCATACAGCTCCAGCAGTTCAAACAGGATATCCGCATTCCAGACCAGCTCCATCTGTGCAGCAGTAAGCTCCAGATAATCCGTATACAGGCTTTCAAGATCCGTCAGGAAACTATCCGATTCTTCATCGAGTTCCTGAATTCGAAGCGCAATGTCATACGCTGTAAGAAAATCCAGCGCGGAAGGAGTCTCGTCCTCTAAAAGGAGCACCCAGGCAGTACCCAGCTGATTGTAAATTTCCCAGGCAGCGGAAAGTTCCTCACTGGTCATCGTCTCCGGATCAAGAGAAGCAACCACATATTTCACATAGGCAAGGCACAGTTCCCGGTATGTATCTTCAAGCTGAGTCTGAAGAGCTTCCCCTTCACTGCCAAGTGAGGCTAAATAAGCAAGCACATCTTCAGTCAATTCATAATCTTCCATAAAGACTGTCTCACCGATGATATCCGCATCCGTTACAGACAGCCAGGTCTGATAATACGCGATAGCATTCTGAAAATCTTCAGCACTTGCAGCGGATGTGTCAGCGAGCACACTATCCGCCATCAGAAGAAAACTGTTCACCTGTGATGACATCTCGGTACCGCCGCTTTCAGAACTCGTCTCTGATTCCGTCTGAGCATCCGTATCTGGCTCGCTCTGGGTATTTGTATCCGATTCACTCTGAGAGGTTGAATCGGACTCACTCTGGACATTTGACTCTGATTCTGTTTCTGTTTCAGAATCATTTTCTGTTTCGCTCTCCGTCTCAGTTTCGCTTTCCGTCTCGGATTCCGTCTCTTCTTCCGAATCCAGCTGTTCCTCCAGGCTTTCCAGCTGTGCAAGAAGATTCACATATCCCCTAGCTGTACCGCTGAGGTTCTCATACGCCGTCCTTACCGCTGTCACTGCCTGTGCAAGCTCCTCTTCAGACATATCTCCAGAATCCTCAACCAGCGAATGAATGAGCATATCAATATAAGCGGCATGATAACGTTCCATCAGATCCGCACAGGACTCAAGAGTTTTCAGTTCGTCCTCCCCAAGAATTTCTTTAACTGATTCCGTCAACTGATAATTGGTAACTATAATAACGTTACCTTCCTCATCCGTCGTCTCTTCTTTCACTGCTTCAGCAAGATTTTTCCTGTAAAAGCCAACCGCACCATCCGTATCATCTTCTTTATCGTCCGGCGCGTCTGCACCCAGCAGAACTTCCCCGATTGTCTCGATATCTTCTGCTGTCGGTCCATCCGTCTGCTGATCCACCAATGCCATATATGTCTGCAGTTCGCTCATCAAAGCCTCATAATAAGTAACCGATGCCTGAAGAACACTGTCTAAAGAAGCAGCCTCCGCATCAGAAGTCACCGTATCAGAAGTCTCTGCATCCATCGTCTCTTCCTCATCTTCTTCTGCCGCCGTCTTCTCTGATTCCGCGGAATCTATATTTTCAATCTCCTCTATTTCAAGCTGCAGATCTCCATCTCCTGAATCCGTGCTTTCCGTATTTTCCCCGCTTTCATCATCCGCACTACCAGTGCTTCCCGCTTCTGATGACTCATCGATGATCAGGTCAGAATCAGCAGCGGAATCTCCGGAAGAAGAAGTCAGAAAAGTTGAAATCGCTTCAAGAGACGCGGTTGCGGAAGTACCCTGATAGGTTTCCAACTCTTTCTGGTACCTTCTCAGCTGAAGTTCGTAGGTCTGCAATTCAATTTCCGCAGCTTCCAGTTCAATCTCCTGAAGCGTCATATCATAGGAAAAAAGAGGTGTGCCTTCTGTCACCTCGTCACCTTCCGACACATAAATCTCTTCAATTGTATAATCTGATTCAAGTGTAATCGTCTGGGACACCTGCGATGTCACATAACCATACATGCCCTCCTCATCATAAAAATAGCTGGTATCCGTATTCACATATCTGACCGGAATCACATCCACAGGGGATTCTTTTCCCATCATAGTATAATAAGCTGCGTACCCGATACCACCTAACAGGCCGCCCGTCACCACAACGCTGATCAAAGCTGTCCTGATTTTCATTTATCTTCCTCCTTTACAGGCTGTATCTCATGATCCTTCAGTTCACCATCAAATATATCCACGATCCGTCTGGCATGCCCTGCAATACTGCTGTCATGTGTGATCATGATCACAGTAACGCCCTCATCGTTCAACTTCTGAAACAATTCCATGATCTGCAGACC
>JAJBVF010000201.1 GCA_020859965.1 Clostridiales bacterium | reverse complement strand
CCATGCCTGCTCGGCATTTCGGAAGGAAAAAATCCGCTCCTTTGCCCTGGAGTTTTCCTCATCCCTGCGCCCGCCTCCAAATGCAGCAGTGAAACCATATTTCTTAAGCGCCTGCTTTAATGCCTGTGTCTTCATGATATCTGTATAAGCCGAACCATGGTCGAATGGATTAATCCCCTGGCGGACACCTTCTTCGTTTGTGTACACCAGCATCTCAATCCCCTTTCCCTTCGCGATCCGGTCACGAAACTCGATCATCTCACGGAATTTCCAGGTCGTATCAATATGAAGGAACGGAAATGGAGGTTTTTCCGGGTAAAACGCTTTCATAGCCAGATGCATCATCACCGAGCTGTCCTTTCCGATTGAATAAAGCATTACCGGCTTTTCGCATTCCGCGGCAACTTCCCGCATGATGTAAATTGCCTCTGCCTCCAGTTCATCCAAATGCGATAAATTGTACATGGTCTCTGTCTCCTCCTGATCTCAGTATCTGTTCGCCTCTCTGGAATCTACACGGATTTCCCGGCAATTCTGGTTCCTGTCCGTAATCTGCCAGCACAACGCGCTATTTTCTTTTTTTATCGAAAACACAGCGCCGCGGCCGCCGATATCCGCACCGAGAAAATATTGAATCACCCCAAAAGGACATTCCTTTAAACAGGAACCACAGCCCCAACAGTCGCGTTCCTGTCGGATAAAAACCCTGCCATCTGCATTCTGTCCGAGCAGATTCCCCGGACAGGCTTCCACGCATCTGCCACAGCCCATGCATTTTTCCAAATCTATTTTAATGCTCATCGTTCTCCGCTCTCCTGGCACCCTGTTTTGATATCCCGGTAAAAAATTTCAATCTGTCCATTCCGATACCTTGAATTCACGTATTTTTCAAACTGCGGATCTGTCCTGGGATAGTCTGTATTCTCCGCAAATCCATGCCAGCGTGTCTCTTTTCTTGCCGCCATATGGGCGAGAAGCGTCCGACACACCACCAGACGTTCCCGAAGCTCATAGATACGCAACAGATCATACATGGTTTCCGCCCGAAGAGAGGGAATTTCTTCCTGCAGCAGCCGGATTCTGCGGTCAGCCTCCTGCAATCCAGTTTCATTGTATCGGTAATCTGTGCGGATGCCGCCTGCATACTGATCCATAATTGCCTGCATGGCTTCCTCCGCCTGATCGATATCAATTACCTCAGGAGCATTGGAAAGGTATGCTTCATATTCCCGCTTTTTTTCGCAGCCGCCTCGACCTAAGCTTGTATTTGTCCTGGCTATGTTGTCTTTGTAAACATTCTCTGATAAGTACTGCATCATTGCCTCCGCCGCAATCTCTGCTTCGGCCAGCGCGCCAGTGACATATTTCTGCGGGCAGCCTCCCGCCACATCTCCGGCAGCGAAAAGTCCCCGAAGCGTCGTCCGGCGATTTTCATCAACCCAGTATCCGCTTGCAGCGTGACCGCCCACGATATATGGCTCTGTCCCTTCGATCTCCACATTTTTTCCCGCAGGTCCGCATTCGTCTTCCAGCCACTTTAAAGTCTGTGAAGGAGCCATATTCAGATACGCTTTGTACAAATCCGTCTCCTGCTCTTTGGATATCCCTGCCGTTTTCAGATAGCAAGGACCGCGCCCCTCGCGGTTTTCCATAACCGTCCCAAACAATCGCCCGGATGTCGTACAGTCATAGCATTTTTCGTACATCTCCCCTTTTGCATTTACCTGATTGGCGGATATTCCCTGGGCAATCGTTCCGACCGGGGCAATTGTGTCCTTGCATCGCAGCGCGATAAAGCGCATCTCGAATGTCGTCATTTCTGCCCCGGCAAGGATACCCATAGCATAGCCGGCCCCGGTATTAAAAGGAGGATACCAGAGTTTGTGTCTCGAAAAGCCGGGATTATTAGGGCGATAGAGACCTGCCGCCCCGCCGGTCGCTATCAGTACCGCTTTCGCGTGAAGCTCATAAAACACGGGAGCATTCACATCAAATCCATATGCTCCCCACACCATACCGTTTTCCAGAAGATAATCCGTAATATTGACATGATTCAAAACCGTCACATTCGGCTGCGCAGACGCCGCCTTAGCCAGCAGCGGTTTGATGTTTTCTCCATTGATTTTAATATTACGCCACCCACGCGCGGCATAACTGCCGTCCTCATTTTTCTGTATGACGAGACCCAGCCGTTCCAGCTCGGCCGTCACCTCATTGAGGCGCTCGGACATTGACAAAAGCAAGTCCTCCCGCGCTATCCCATAGGCATCCCTTTTGGCATAATCCACATAATCCTGTGGCGTATGCCCTTCTGTAATATAAGCATTCAGCGCATTTACCCCGGCTGCAAGACAGCCGCTGCGCCGGATGTTCGCTTTTTCCGCGATCAATACACGGTAATCCGATCTCTGTCCAAGTATGTAAGCGGCATAACAGCCTGCCGTTCCACCGCCGATAATGAGGATGTCCGTAGAAAGCACTGACGTTATCATATGATCACCGTCTCTTCTGTACTGATTAGCGAATTTCCAATGATTTGTACTTTCTGATCTTCTCCAAACACATAGGCGCGGTAGATAAATACCCGGACCTTC
>JAJBVF010000549.1 GCA_020859965.1 Clostridiales bacterium | reverse complement strand
ATATCTGGGGCTGCTGGACGACAGCGTTGTCTACCTGTCGGACTATGAAAGGGGTGTAATATGTGGCCGGCATTATCTGGACAACGGCACCAGCGGCCCCTTTGGCGAGCTGGAAAACTTTTACTTAAGAACAAAAAACGCAGTCCTCATTGATAATTCCATCTACTTTTTTGTGTCTGTCCTCACCGGAGATACACGATCCAAGAACATCCTGGCCTGTATCGACCTGTCCGAAAATGAATTGAAATACTATGAAAAACAGGATGCATCCATTGCAGGACTGGTAACGGCGGAGTTTGGAAAAAATGTAGTCACTTACAAAAACGAGGTAAACGGTGCATCTGTTACAACGTATGTAGATATGTTTTCTGTTGACTCTGGGGAATGGGTGCAGTATCACGAAAGCCGTATGGACACCGACAGCTATGAGGGGACCGCGATTCATGGAATCTATGGAAACGGGCACTTGTATCTATTGCAGGATGAAAGCAGGGACAGCGGATTTGTCACATCGGTCATCGAATACGATGAACAGATGCAATTCGTAAGGGAAATCGTTTTGGACGATGCGGTGAAAGCATACATTCTCCAGACAGGACGCATCACCGAGATGGCGGTCTGGGACGACTATATCTATTTCAGAAACATATCAAATTACGCAATGATTGGTCATATAGAGGATGGTACGGTCACGCCGCTGCTTCAGGCGCAAAATATGGAGCTGGCCTTAAACCAGACGGATACCGACGACCCACTTTTTATCAGCGCGGAACAAACACATACTATGTATTGGACAGGGAAAACTGCACTGTTTCCGCCCGTGAGCTGACGATGGCAGATGCGTCGTGGTCCATCCGGAGCATCCTGGAAAACACGCAGGCTGTACTGGTGATATGTCAGTGCGACGGAAAACCGGATTTCCTGTATTATCTGCCGGAGGATAGCATGGGAACCGCTGTCATCCCCTGTGAGAGCAGTTTCTGATGTCGTAACCGCAAAAAAAATATCAGGTATCCGGAAGGACACCTGATATTTTTCTAAACCTCTTCAGCACTGATAGCCATTCGGATTGTTCTTCTGCCAGTTCCATGAATCCCGGCACATCTCCAAAATCCCGAAGCGCGCCTTCCAGTTCAGTTCCTTTTCCGCCTTCGACGGGTCCGAATAACAGACTGCGATATCTCCGGCCCGGCGGGGCTTGACGCTATAGGGGATTTTTACCCCGTTGGCCTCCTCAAACGCATGGACGACCTCCAGCACTGAGTAGCCGCGTCCGGTGCCAAGATTGTATATCTCCAGCCCACAGCCGCGTGCGATGGCCTGCAACGCCTTTACATGACCGACCGCCAAATCGACGACATGGATATAGTCCCGCACGCCGGTACCGTCCGGCGTATCATAATCGTCGCCAAAAACGCCCAGCTCCCGCAGCTTGCCTACCGCGACCTGCGTGATATATGGCATCAGATTGTTTGGAATCCCGCTGGGGTCCTCGCCGATCCGTCCGCTGGGATGCGCACCGATCGGGTTGAAATAGCGCAACAACACCACGTTCCACGCCGGGTCGGCGTTTTGCATATCTGTCAATATCTGTTCGATCATGGACTTTGTCTGTCCGTAAGGGTTCGTGCAAACGCCTTTTGGACAGGTTTCCGGAATGGGAACGACCTCCGGGTCGCCATAAACAGTCGCGGAAGAGGAGAAAATCAGATTTTTGCAGCCGTTCTGCCGCAGGACATCCAGCAGCGTGAGCGTTCCGCCGACGTTATTTTCGTAATATTCCCACGGCTTCCGCACGGACTCCCCCACCGCTTTCAGACCGGCAAAATGGATGCAGCAGTCAAACGGGCCGACCTGTTCCATCACGGCTGTCAGACCGTCCCTGTCGCGGATGTCAGTTTAGTAAAACGGGACCGGCTTTCCGGTAAGCTCCTCGATACGTTGCAGCGAAATTTCGCTGGAATTATCCAGATTATCTACCACAGCGATCTCATGTCCGGCGTTGAGCAGCTCAACCGCCGTGTGAGAGCCGATATAACCGGCGCCGCCTGTCACCAGTATTTTCATAAAACCATATATTCCTTTCCTGTTATTTCTGCGCAGTGTCGTTTGGCTGATGGAATCTTTGAAACGCGGAAAAGCCGCCTTGACCCCGCCGCGTTTCCGGCAGAGCAAGACGGCTTTTGTGATCCGTTTTAATAGTAGCGCTTTTTGTTTTTGTTCTTACGCGCCGCTTCGGATTTTTTGCGCCGCTTTACGCTTGGGCTCTGATAGAACTCCTTCTTGCGCAAATCCGCGAGAACGCCGGACTTGGCGCAGCTCCGCTTAAAACGCTTCAATGCGTTATCCAGCGACTCGTTCTCTTTGACGTAGATCTCTGACATTTATTTCCCTCCCTCCAAATACGCTCTGTCAGCGCATCAAGGGCCATCCATCATGGCTAACAAATATATTATAGGAGCTTTTCGAGGAAATGTCAAGCAGTTTTTCTCTCACTTTTTGGGTTTCAGGATCAAATTGACCAGCTTGTTTTTGACCATGATGGTTTTTGCGATCGTCATGTCCTCCAGAAGCCTGGCAATTTTGGCGTTTGCG
>JAJBVF010000442.1 GCA_020859965.1 Clostridiales bacterium | reverse complement strand
CGGTTGTAAAGCACTCTTATCTTTTCTTCTGCCAGAGCGCTTTTATATGTTCCCATAATCTTAGCAGTCCGCCGGAAAAACGGCGGGGTACGCCTCGCCAAAGATCCCAAAGATATCCCGCTCTGGGATGTTTATCAGGCTGCAGAGACAAACGATGTCGAAGAGATTTTCAAATTTCATGAAACAGACAGGACCGGATCGTTTACTTCCACCTTGCAGTTGAACTGCCCCCGATCAGCATACACGTATTTTCCCACCATTTTCAAACGCCTTACGAAATGTTTTATTCTCCCTGGCCAGTCTGGCCCCCTTCTGTATCAGGTTTCTCAGGCAAGTGCGGTCAGATTCCTTCTGCTCATCCGAATAATTTTCCTTGAATTGGACAATATCCGGATAAAAGGGCGACTTTTTCGCATAATACCAAAAGTATTCCTCGTAAGGAATGTTGTCATAGCACCAGGGCTTCTGGAAAAGGTTATAGTGAATCAGATTTGGTTTTTCCAATTCCAGAACACCTGCCCCTCCCTCAGGCGGCATGGCATCCCAGGTTTCATCCAGATAAACGATTTTCCCGCTGCACATGGCATTGATATAATCCTGGTCGGGAGCAATACAGTCAAAGTGGAAGGTATGCAGCAAACGGAGGAAATGGCCGCAAAAGTCCGTCTGGCGCATTTTTTTCAGGTTCATCAGCAGGATACCGGAATTGATATAGCGGTCAATCGGAGTCCCCACCGCATTCTCCACATAATCGACCAGCTCCGGGACAGAGACAATGGAGCGGTCCGTACATGCGCCGATAAGATTTTCCCCAAGCTCTATCTGATATAGTTCTGAAATATCCCCCGGCACCACAATGTCGCTGTCAAGGTAAATGCCCTTGTCGTATTCCGGAAATCTGTCGGCAATAAAAAGCCGGTAATAAATGGTCAGCGTAAAATAATCACAGCGGAGCCTGTTCTCTTCCCGGTCAACAATACCAGCCAGTGATTCAGCGCTGTCCAAATGCGCAGCATTTCTTTCATTGGCGGCGTGGCGCTGGACATCCAGTGGACGTCCGTTTAGCCCTCGCCGGGTGGCATCCCGTCCTTTGGACGGGATATTCGCCGACCGAAGTGGAACGGAGACTGCCGCCGAAGCATCGCGAGCGGGCGTTTCCACTTCCATAGAGACAAAACGGATTGAAAAAGGCGCCCTTACTCCGGACGCAATCTTTTTTCGGCTCTCTTCGGTCAGATCCTGATGCAGGACAATGATCTGATAAGAGTAATCCGCTGAGGCGTTTTCCACCATCGAGCGAACCGCACAGTCCAGCCAGGGTGCATAGCGCTCATCAGCTGTAAAAAAAATGGGGATCACATTCTGTGCCATTAAAGTACCATCCTTCCTTAATTGTAACTATTCAGAACAGCAGGCCGCAGACGACCTGCTACGCTGGCTATATACCGCCTTCAAGGCAGCATATTCCTTCAGTATATCTCATATTCGTATATCTTCAGCGTTTCATGCACCTTTTGAATCTGCCACAGCTTTACCGTCAGATTTACACAGATAGCTCTCTGTATCTTCCTTTCTTAAACACAAATACGATTCATGCAAAAGCACATTTTCAGCGAATATTTTGTTATGGTGAAATACATCAGTAACCGAAACGGATCACAAAAATTATGTCTTGACATTGTTCTACAATCTGTTGTATGATGATAATAATTATAAACAAATCAGATATTAACCGGCAATGTTTTGAAATCTGTCGGATAATGGAGGTAATTTCAATGAATAAGCAACCGGAAATCACCGAAAGGACCCGTCAAAAATTTATTGACGCTTTCTGGACACTGATCCGGGAAAAACCAATTTCCAAAATCGCTGTCAACGAAATCACACGACGAGCGGGATATAACCGCAGCACCTTTTATGAGTATTTCCTCGATATTGATGAGATGCTTTCCTATGTAGAGGACGAACTGCTGCGCGAAGTAAGGCAAACGGCACTTGATGCCATGCCTGAAAGCGGCTCCATGAAGGATCTGTTCCAGGCCGTTTTTATGTCCATGAACGATAAAATATACCTGCTGATGGGACCAAACGGGGATTCTGCTTTCGTTGCAAAGTTAAGAAAAGAACTGAGTCCCATACTCATGAATCAGCTGCCGGTTCCGGCAGACATACCGGATTTTGATTATCTGTCCAGCTTCGTAAACGCCGCCATGTTCGGTCTCCTCCAGCATTGGAATGAAAAAGGGAAAGATATCAGTGCGGAAAAAATCTGTAAAATGATGCAGGAACTGGTGGTAAATGGAGTAATCAATTATGTAACCACCTGTTCGTGACCTGCTATTTTGAACAGAGTCAAATGTTTACGCCGCCGCAGTGCTCTTTTTTAAGAACTGCGGCGGCGTTTTTTCTGTTAAGAAGCCTGTTCAAACTGGCTGTTATAAAGTTCTGCGTAGAATCCGTTCTGTGCCAACAATTCCTCATGATTGCCCTGCTCGACAATATCGCCGTCCCGCATCACAAGGATGATATCCGCATTCTTAATGGTCGACAGACGGTGAGCGATCACGAAGCTGGTACGCTTATTCGTCAGCTTATCCATCG
>JAJBVF010000285.1 GCA_020859965.1 Clostridiales bacterium | reverse complement strand
ACGGAGGCCGTCTGCGTATTTTGAGAGCTGCTTTCGCTCTTCCCTGCCGCGCCACCGAAGCGAGAGGCTCCGACATTGTTGGCCGAATTAACGCCCGCGGGTCTTGCGCCTGAACCTCCGGCTTTTCCCGCGCTGCCGCTCACAGTTTTTCCGGCAGACTGAACGACCTGCCTTGACGCCGCGCGCACTATAGAGTATGTCAGCATACCGGGCAGGCTCCTGCCGCCCGCGCCTTCTCCCGTAATTGCGGGGTTTAAGCCTATTTTGGTTATTATGCTGTCCGCTTTCTGCGCGGTCTTCACAATAGCCCAAACCAATGCCATCCATGGCAGCGCGTCCACGCCGCTGGGAATGGAACTCACTGCCGAGAGCAGCATTTTGAAAAACATCATATGCGTCGCCATAAGCAGACACATACTCCCGTACATACGGCACCAGCCCGTAAAAATATCTGAAGTGTTCCTGCTGCCTCCGACGCCGAAAGCGAGAGGAGCGCTGAGGGTTAGAAACGCGAGAATGACGTACCTCTCCACCACCTCCAGCAACAGACGGAACACCTTGAACATAATAATAATGTTAAAGATAATGACCAAAACCCACGCTGCGCTTATGGTTCCGAACACGCTGTCATCTACCAGCGTCACGTCAGCCGCGTCCGGCATATCCAGAAGAGCAATGACATTTGCGGTCAAGCTCAAGCCTATCTCGCATATTTCGGGGCTTGCCATGAGCAGGAACGCGAAAACAAACGTGCGGGTAAACAGCAGTTTGGGGTCTTCGCCCGCGAATCCCAATCCCGACAGCATACTTTTAAGAGCCTGAAACACTAAATTGCCTATGAGAAGCGCCCAGCCTACGGCAAGAATAATCTCCATAATTTCGTCCATCACGGGAATATGCTCTCTCATGTACGCAAAATCTACGCTCAGCAGCTCCATAAGCACGGAGACGAAATACTCCCAGCACTCAAGAATAAGCCCGTATATCCACTCAATGAGCCCTTGAAATATTAACTCAAGCATTCTTGGCGCCTCCCCGAAGCCTTATCGCGGCTTCGCTCATGTTCCGGCTGCAGTATCCGTACTTGCGGAAGTACCCGGAGTAAGCGTTGCGAGGCCGGAGAAGAAGGGCGCAACATAGGCAATAAACGCGCCGATACCGTTAATAACCGCCCAAGCTATCCATATGCGTTTGAGCCAGTCCCACGCTTGGTCTACCTTGTGCTGGTTGTTCGACAGCTTAGCTCCCACGACTGCTACCGCGGACATAAGTCCGGCAAGGACAGTGCTTATACCTGCTATCTGCCCGTAAACGTCCACAATTAAATTGTTGGCGACAGTCCACATATCGTCAACCGCAAGAGCGGCAGCGCCGTTTATTGCGGCAGTGAAAACGAGCGTCAGAGCTGTCAGATAGAATTTGTAAAGTCTTTTCATTTTCAATATTCAGCCGCAGAGCGGCCGCCTTTCTGAAGATTTTTTTGCCAAATATTCTGCGGTATAAATTCCGAAACATATTGCGGGTGCTCCCGCAGGTCGGCAAGCATACCGAGCGCCGTTTCCAACGCACGCATTGTGTCCCTTGGACGGCGCTTGATAAAGCCCGTGAGCAAAATAATATCCCTGTCCGTCATCGTAAAGATAACTCGAACAAGGATTTTGTTTCGGTCACGCAGCTCGTACAGCCGACCGTATTTTTCAATGGAAAAGTGTTTGAAATGCGGCTCCTTCAGCTCGCACACGGGTATTTGAGTAAGACGATAAATCTGCTTCAGCAGCTTGACGCACAATCGCTCATCAAGAGCCGCGAAAAAGCTCTCCAGCTCCGGCGGAGAATTGGGATGGTGGTATACTGTTATTCTGCGCCTCACACCGTCACCGCGCTTTCTCTCGTCAGGCTTTCAATACATCGAATAAATTCGCCCGAAAACAGCTCAGAGAGCTTTTGGTCGCCCGCAATCCACCAAACGCCGTCCGGCAGCTCCTTATGTATTGAATCATAGGCCGCACAGATGTCCAAAAACCTTCTCTTAGGTTCACGGAAAGCTCCGCGCGCAACGGCACTCCTGCAGGCCGCATTCGCCTCGGCCACGTCGCCGTAAAAATCTCGGAAGCAATCATACAGCATACCCGAGTATAGCCGTGCCGTCGCAGCGACAGCAGTGACATTCGGCTCACCGTTTCCGTCAATCAGCCCCATTCGCCGCCGCCTCTCATCGGCAGCCGTGTCAAAGGGCATACAGCAATAATTGTTCTCCATTTCAAAAAAGCACCTCCGTCTTTGCAATAAAAAACCGCCTGTCCTGTTGCGGAACAAACGGTTTTATTGAGTGTTAGGTTAATTTGTGGTTTTCAGATTCCTGCACATATGCCGCGTCACTATTGTTGACACACTTTTGTTATAACTTGTTATGAGATTTTTGCCCTTGTATTTTCCCTTATGAGCGTTCTGCGCATAGGTAAAAGCTTTTAATGCCGTCTATAAAAGTATACCTAAATAGGGCTGGTTCGGAGATAATTTTGTCCCTGTCCTATTTTTTCAGACAACACCTGTTTGTTTATATCAGCGTTGAGGCACACGCGTTCTTATAAGCAAACGTGATA
>JAJBVF010000386.1 GCA_020859965.1 Clostridiales bacterium | reverse complement strand
CTGCGAAAGATTATGGTAATCTATATCTTCGGATACATCCTCAAAGTCGCCCTCTGGCACTTGAGCAGCGCTCTCAGTGGTAAACTTGAGCGTAGGCGTAAAGGAGCCCGCAACAGTGACCAGTTTTACCTCGTAGGTCTTTGAGGCATTCAGTCCGCTCAGTGAGATGATGCCCAGATCGAGATCACGACCCGATACACTCATCTTATTGCCATCCCAGGTGACATAAGCGTATTGGGCCACAGCCTGGGCCAAGGCATCGGGAGCCTCGATCTGAATCAGCGCATGATTGGCATAAGCGTCAACTGTGGCGCTATATTCCGGCACTATTCTCTTTATAATGGTTTGAGCCTTAGACTTGCCAAGATAATCAATTCTTACTGGCACATCGCTTACGCCCTCGCCTACCGAGAAATAAAGGGTGATGATATCGCTGCCATTAAAATTGGAGCTGTCGGTAATTGGAGCGTCTTGCACTGTATTTCCAGCAGCGTCAAGTATGCTAATGGTGAAATCCTTATCTTCTATATAATCGGTGTTAAGCTGGAGGGTTACTGAAGCTATATTCTCACCAAAGATGGCATCAGTCTGCCCCGTGACTTGTGCCTCAAGAGTAGCAAGGATAACATTGAGCACTGACACATCCGACGTACGGCCAAGTTCATCAAATGCGTGTACCGCAAACTCAATCACTGAATTGGTGCCTATGCTTAGATTCTCAAGAAAATCGGTGAAATCTATCGAAACGCTCCCGTCGATATTGGTCCAGACATCCAAGCCTTTATCTTTGAACTCCTCTCCCTCGGTCAACAAATCGCATTCTTCGGGGAACTGTGAGATTAAGGAAGCAGTGCCTCCCAAGGTCATAACCACAGCCTTGAGCGGAGCCTCTGAGGTAATGTTCATTACCAGTGAGCGAGATGAGGGGAATCCCTCCATTAAGCTCACCGGCTCACCCGACTCAAAGCTTTCGGTCGTTATCTTAGGGCCATCCGATGAGAAAAGAACCTCGGTCAATTGGATGCTGTAGATAGAGCCTCCACAACTTATCTCCAGAGTGTTGGCCTCATCAATTGTAAGAGCATATTCATATACTGTGTTGCTTTTGGCATCGATCTCAAGCGAAGGCGAAATCGTTACCTCGCGACCCGTAGCATCGCTAAGAGTTATATACATAAATGTGACGCCCGGGCGCAAAAGCAAGGGCTCTGAGGCATCTATTTGACATTCCAGATAATCTCCGCCCACCGAGTGCATAGTCACCTCGCTTATGGTATAGGTATCCGTCAGCCGTGAATCCACTGACAAATAATTCAGGGATTGCGACAGAGCCACGGGTATCTTTACATCGACCGACTCGCTCTCAAGCACCGTGAAATCTACCTCTCCAGCATAGCAGGAACAGCCATATCCCTCGCTGCCCTCAGTGCCAGACACGGCTTTGGCGGTATATCGCCCTACATGCAGATTCTCGTAGGTGAGATAGTCGGCAATGTCGGCCCAAGTATAGGAATACAAGCTGTCGGCGCTTGACAATGTGAGTGAAAAATTTTCAGTCGGCAAGGCTGCTGAATTTGGAGAAAGCCCAACGGCGAACTTCGCCCATCCAAGCCCAGTGGCTTGGGCATTCTCTTCAGCTTGACATCCGACAAGGAGATAGCTCGCAGCTACCCCTAAAGTTATTTGTAGCCAATTCTTTAGCATCTGGTGCGCTTTGGTTTTTCTTCTCTCGTTTCTCTATAGTTGAAATTCAAATTGCAAAATTAGTCATTTTTTTTGAAGTTTAAGCAATGTTACTTCATTTAACAAAACACCAATAGGTGAAAAAAGTTGGACTAACAGTCGAATCCTTCCCCTCCCGACCCCATTTTTTGCCTTGGCGCTCAGGCTTAGGCACACGCAAAAAGGGTCTTCCTCACGGGAGACCCTTCCTCCTTTTTCCATTTCAGCCTCTTTTACAACATGAAAAAGTAAAGAAATCAATCGAGGCTGTGATGGTAGGCTCTTCTAATCAATCAATCGTAATTGATCTCATCGTATCCTTCGGCATCAAACTCCGAAGGATCGTATTCGTCTGATCCGTAGAACTCCTCTCCGAGTTCGTCGAGGTCGGCAGCCGAGGCTGCGGCTTTGTCATCGAGGTTCTTGGTGAACTCATCGATGTCGATCGTCTGCTGAGGAGCTTGTCCGAGAGAGAGGGTGCACACCGGGTCCTTGAGGATCTTGCCGGTGATGATGCTGCGCAATTCCATGAAGAGGCATCGGTCGGTCATGTAGTCGAAGACGAACAGCATCTTCTGGCCCTCGTCGTCGAGGTAGTCGCTCAGCACGCACTCGTCCATCAGCCACACATCCTGGTCGCTGTCTACGTCCATGTCCTCCATGGTAATTTCTTTCTGCTTCTCCCAGCTGTCATCGCAGAGGAAGAATGACGACATTTGATTCTTGTCATAACCTACGCTGTCGCAGATGGCATTCTTAAGGTCTTGAAACGTCGCCGTAGCGTCGATATCGATTTCACGCTTGAAATTCGATACCTCATCTGATACAATTCTAAACTTAAATATCATGGTTAAAATGTTTGTTTCGTTTCTACGCTGCTAAGT
>JAJBVF010000401.1 GCA_020859965.1 Clostridiales bacterium | reverse complement strand
AAGATAATGTGGTGGGTGGTTTAGCTGCGTCGTTTATGTTCTTCTCAACCAGCCTCTCAAATTCCACTCAGCGTTTTCTCAACATAGCTCTTGGCGGCAAGAACAAAGGGCTGCTGCGCAAGATTTTCAACCTGTCGCTGCTGGTATATGGCTTGATTGCTGTGGTAGTATTCATAGTCATAGCGTTCTTTGGCCATTGGCTGCTCGATGCCAAACTGGTGATACCGCCCGACCGCATGGTGGCTGCCAATTGGGTATTGTGGTGCTTCACCATCTCGCTATGCCTTACATTTGTAGGCACCGCTTATGATTCAGTGCTTATTGCCCATGAGAATATGAAGATATTTGCGTGGGTCGGTGTGGCCGATGCCTTCCTCAAATTGGCAATTGCATATATTATCCTCTATGTGCAGGACGACAAGCTGATTCTCTACGCAGTGTTAATCATGGTGGCCACGCTGCTGACGCGCGCCATGCCCGCAATTTACTGCCATAGGATCTACAGCGAGTGTCGCCTTGAGAGGGTATGGGACAAATCCCTATTCGGCGCTCTGTTTGGCTTTACAGGCTGGAATCTTGTAGGTTGCTTTGTAATGATGCTCAACAATCAGGGTATCTCTATCCTGCTTAATATGTTCTTTGGTCCCGTGGTCAATGCGGCAAAGGGCATAGCCACTCAGGTGGATTCGGCTGTAACCAATTTCTCGGCTAATTTCTTCGTGGCTGTTCGGCCTCAGATTGTCAAGCAGTACGCGCAGCAAAAAATCTCAGATATGGTGAGCCTCGTGTTCAACAGTTCGCGCTACGGCTTCTATCTGATGTGGATTATCAGCTTGCCATTGATGCTCCGCATCGACTATGTGTTGCACCTATGGCTCACTGAGGTTCCGGAATATACTGGGGCGTTTGTGATTTGGATTATGGTCTACAATCTGGTGAATGTGTTGACCAACCCTTGGTGGTCCGCTATCCAGGCAGTAGGTCGTCTGCGCTGGTACACTGTGATTGGTAGCAGCGTGTTCTTGTTGGCATTCCCCTTGGGATGGGTATGCCTTAAGGAGGGTTATTCGCCGATAACCGTGTTTATGGTGCTGGCCATAGTGAGAATGATATATCTGTGGGTGGTAATCAATGTGGTGCGTCGCTATTTGAAATTCTCACGCATGGAGTATTTCAAAAAGGCTTTCCTGCCCATCTGCATTGTCGTAGCCATCACATGGCCAATCTCTTACATCATCAATCATTCGTTGCCAGCAGAGGGCTTCTGGACGCTGGTTTCTGTGGTGGCGGATACTGTGATAGTCAACTGCATTGTGATTTATATGATGGCCACAAAGAGCGAACGCGAATTCTTGAAGGCGCAAGTGCGTAAATTCTCTCATCGACTGTAATGAAGGCTCTTGACAAGATAAAGGAATACGGCATCGGGCGCGCCCTGCGGCGCGCCGACAGCAAATATGGCATCGGGCGCCTTGAGCGCCTGTTTGCCAGCAATTGGCTCAATCCCTTGGCCACATTGTGGCTCAATTTCCGCACTCTGCCTTTTAGCCAGGCCATCAAACTGCCGATATTCGTGTATGGGAGACCCCGATTTTATTGCACATCGGGGCGCATACGCTTTGAGTGCAAGGTTAAGCCAGGATTGGTGACGTTCAACCGTTCACATCCCGGTTCGCCCTCAGTGGGCTCGGTGCAATCTGAACTTATTCATACTGGTCTGATAATATTCCGAGGCAAGGGCCAGATTGACACCGGGGTGCGCCTTAAGGTTGACTCTAATGCCGTGCTTGAGATTGGCTATGGCTTTAAGATTTGCGATATGGTCATCATCGGATGCAACCGCCATATCAAGATGGGCAATCAGGTACGCATAGTGCACCGCTGCCAGATTTTTGACACCAATTACCATTTCATCGCCAATCTGGCCAAGGGTGTAATACCCCCTCGCGACCGCGAGGTTACGATAGGCAACAATGTGTGCGTATTCAACAATACCACCATCAATGCTGGCGCTCGCATCCCCGACGATATTGTCATCACATCAAACAGTCTGGTCAACAAGGACTATTCATCGGTTCCTCCAGGCACAGTCCTGGCCGGTGTCCCGGCTCGACCCGTAGCCACTGACAATTTCCGCGTCTATAATCTCGCTCTCGAGCGCGAGCTGGTAAAGTATTACGCATCCACCTCCGAACCATACCGCATCGCTGACCATGACGTGGATTTATCTATACTTTCTTCAGATTAATTCTTATTAATTTACTCTTTATTCTTTATGTAAGACATTCTTTTAACTTCCCTAATACTTTTAGGCCTAGCTATTATTGTAATAGTGGGGATAAAAGAGATAATGGTCATAACTTCTTCTCGAAAGATTTCTAATCCTTAATTTTGCGAAACTCTAAACCGAATAGAAGAGGCTCGTACGATTGCCCTATCTGGCCGATTTAGAGAATCCATCAGCCCTATGAAGAATCGGTGACAACAGTTTATGAACTCGTAAAATCTATCCTAAATGGTTAAGCACCTAATTCTCGGGAAAGGCTAAAATCCGGGCGTTTTTCTTTTGAAAACGTCCTTTGAAGTATCAAAATCTAGAGCAATAACG
>JAJBVF010000564.1 GCA_020859965.1 Clostridiales bacterium | reverse complement strand
ATAGCGGAGCATCACTGTTCATCATCTGCTCCGTTACGGGGAAATCCATTTAAAACCCGAAACACACCTCCTGCGCCCGAAAATATCAGACACTGAATCTATTTTACACGAAAATACAGCGGAAAACAAGCATTTTTTTGTAAATGAAACAAATGCTGCCTCAATTCTGTCTGTTCCGTCCTGAAATCGTCCCCCGGCTCACCCAAATGTATCCCACACTATGACGTAATTTTCTCATAACCGTAATAATCAAAATAAAAACCGAGCCTGTCATTGATCCTGTCGCGCAAAGCAGGATCCAGGGAAAACACGTTTTTCCGGTAATTCTTCTGGCTCTCGAGATATTCCTCAAAAAAGGGCTTCGCCTCCTGAAATCCGTCTATGCCGAGGCGATCATAGATCTTCTCCACATATCCCTCCGGATCCCCGCAGAAATCTTCATACCGAATATCAATGCGATCCTCCGGCGGCATCTCCTCCAGCTCCCGGATCGCCTTTTTGTAAATGCGTTCAAACAGATCGATGGAAACCTCCTCGATCACCTCCCGCGGAGCAGGGTCGTTCAGGCAGAGCAATTCCATCTCTTTGGTAAACATGTTGATCGTGGACATGATCACCTTGTACGGATTGCGGTAGATATTGATAAACTTTGCCTTCGGATAGCAACGCTTCAGCTCCCCGATCCTGCAGGTATTTTCCGGGCTTTTCAGAAGGAGTGCCTTCCCCTTGCTGAGCCATGTCACCTTGCGCAGAATATAATCATAGGCCTTCCGCCATTCACGCTGCCGGGTCTCATCCTGCTCGTCAATAAAGGCTGTCTCGATATATTTTGCACCCTTCCCTCCGTCCGGGAAAACCAGCATATGGCTGATCGCCTGTGTGGAGATCGTCGCCTGGGCGAACACCTCCTCCATAGGGAGATTCAGCTCATACTCCATATTATCCATGGGGCGGGCTCCCTTCAGGAGACGCTTCTGCAGCTTTTCCATCATATGTTTCAGAAGAATGCAGTTATTGAATGTGACGGTCTTGACCGGATCAAACCACCCGTACTGCGGATCCCTCGTCAGAAGATTCTGCAGGAAGGTTGTGCCGGAACGCCAGTATCCCACAATATAGACCGGGCCCTGTTTCACCCGCGTCCTGCGAATCGGAATGTAAAAAATCAGCCACTCCAAAAGGGCCGGAAGTCCCAGGACAAAGGTCACAAGTGTGATAAACCGCCCCTGTTTTTTGTTCGTAATCGGGTTCGTCCGTTTTAAACGAAGCCAGTTGTCAAACCTGCATCCGAGCAGATTGTGTGACAGATTGATTTTTTCCATAACTACGTACCCATTCTCTTATGTATTGTAATGATTCAGAGCCATGTAAATGTATCTTACGAGAACAAGATCACCAGCACCGCAAAGTCCGCGTTTTCAAAGTATTGCGCGGATGTCAGGCCGCTGCAATAATCGAACAGTCTGCCCTCTTCCACAAAAAAACGCATGACCTCCCCGCATAATTCAGCGTTCGCAAACCGGATCTGCACCGCCTGCTGTCCGCTCTCATATCCCTCACGGATAATCCCGCCGATTCGGTCGGGATCCCATACATCAATATACAGCCCCTCATGGATAAAATAATTATCCTCCGTTGCCGTACAATCCGGCAGAGAAATCTCCTCATCCGGCTCATGGGTCGTCAGGAGCATCTCCGTCGTTACGCAAAAATAGTCATAATTGATATAATCGACAGTCGATGCCGACTCTTCGGCAGACTCCGTTTCGTCCCCGCTGAGCGTCACATACCGGGAATTCCCCCATGTAGTGTCGAGATAATAATACGCCCCGTCCATGAAGACCAGATTCCACGCGTGCTTTTCACCGTTCGCCATTCCGGTCACCGTCGTACACGGAATCCCAAGCTGCTCCAAAAGGTATTGGGTCGCATAGGCATAGCCCTGACAGATGGTCTCATGATTGACAAACACGCTGATAATGTTCTGATTGTCCTCCGAATCGACCACATAGTCCACTTCACGGATCAGTGTCTCATAGACATAAAGAACCTTGTCGAAATCGCTGCCGTCAGCGGGAACACCCTCCAGCATCCGTGCGGCCTCCGCATCAATCTGCGCCTGCGGCACATCCTGCTTCTCCGCCGTCAGCGAGTAAACCGGCGTGATCTCGATGGAGACAACCTCGCCGCCTCTGCTGTTCGTCACATACTCCAGCTGCTCCAGCCAGAAAATATTGCAGTAGTCGCAGCGGATCGCCTGATAGGCCCGGCTCATTACCTCGGCATCCGTAGTGGAAATCTGTCTCTCTTCCTCCCGGTTCAGCAGTGCATAGACGATCTCATCATAGACTGCCTTTTCCTCGTCATCCAGAGTCTGGTAGGCATACCGTTCCTCCGACACGCTCTCCACCGCCGGCTGTTCGCTCTCCTCCGTCTCCTCCGGAGCCGACTGCCGCGATTCTGACAACTCCGGAGCCGCAGATTCAAAATACCCTGATATCTGTTCCTCCAGCCCGTCACATCCGGACAAAGTCACCTCTGCCGCAACCAGAAGCGCCGCCATGCATAGCTTTGCTTTGCTTTTTATTAACAAAATCTGAATCTCCTGAACCTCTC
>JAJBVF010000425.1 GCA_020859965.1 Clostridiales bacterium | reverse complement strand
GAACAGGAAGGTCACGCCCAGCATCACAAGCCCGCCGACAAGAAAGATACTGCCGAACCGCCAGTCGAGAAACATCAGGATAATCAACGCGCAGACAAGCTGTACCACCATAGACACAGCGCCGGGTATGATTTCCGTCGCATAGTCGGCCACAATCTTCACATCGCTGGTCATACGGTTCTGAAGCTCTCCCGTGTGGTAAGCTTTCAAACCGCTGTAGGTGCTGTGCAGGATGTTGTCATAGGTACGCTGTTTCAGCCTGTTTTCGAGCGAGGCTCTTGTCGACTCGTCCACCTGCCGGATCACGGCATGCAGGATCAGCTGTATCAGTATAATGCCGAGGAATACGCCGCTCCATTGAAGAAACCTGCCCCTGTCGAGGGCGACGGCGTAATCAATCGCATTCCGCATCACAAGCGCCAGGATCACGGAGAGAAAAGCCGTAACACCCGTGCATACAGTCAGCAGCAGGATACCGGCAAAACTGCCCTTCACCATTTTGGCGACCCAGCCGAGGGAGGTATCGCCGAGCATGCGCCTGCCCATAGCGACAATGCCTGCTGTTATCCGGTGTTTCAGCAGCCGGACAGGATAAATGAGATTCCAGAGCCGGACATACAGACGGTACAGCCTGTCCGTCGTCCTGACTTCCCGTTCTCCCCTCAGCCTGCCTTTCCCGCGCCAGCAGCTCTCCATCACGCCCTTTACAGCGGAGAGCGGCACACGCTCTATGGCAAAGGTATTGTCACCGCGGATGAGACACACGTCTCCGTCAAAGCCCATCACCCTGTGGAGCACCTGAGTTCCGTCGGGACGGACTTACAGCACCACGTCATTCTTTTTCGGTCTGCCCTCCAGTTTCCGAATCAGTACATGGGAGGACCAGGTATAGAGCAGCGGCTGCATACTGACTCCCTTAATAGGGATCACAATATAACCGGCGGTTTCCAGTTCATCCAGCTTCGTCGTCTGTGAGGTCTGGTTTTGCCATTCGCTTTGAGACTGAGATGTCTGGGTTTTCCCTTTGCTCCTGGAATGAGGTGTCTGGTTTTGCTCCAATGCGCCATCCCCTCCTTTCTCCTCCGCCTGTCCCGTGCTGTTTACTCCGTCAAAAATCCCGCGTCAGTCATTTCCTGTATCATCGACTCCACATCGTCGTCAATATACGAACGATCTTCCTCGGTCTGTGCGCCGCTTTTTGCCGCAAGCGCGTCCACAATCTCATCTTTCGTCCTGCCATCGGCAATGCCCTCCCAGATGATCTTTCCCGTCTCGTTGAGCTTAATCATACCGTGGAACTCACGGCTTGCCTGTCCTGTGGCGACCACTACATATTTACCCGCTACTTTGCGGATGACGAATCCTTCTTTGACTTTCATAATGGGTTTCCTCCTGTTTTATCTCGGCATGCGCCAAAGCTGATCTATTTCTTCAGGCGCAGTCAAAATCCCGCGGCCTGAATATTTCTCTCCCGTCAATGCTTCAAAGCTGCACGCAACCGCCTCCTCGGAGATGTCGCACTCCAGCAAATACAGCGGCAGGCTTTCTATCATCTTACTGAACAGATCCAGCATAAGCCCGGTGGCCTCCGGCGCATACGGGTGAAACATCTGCCGGAGCATGAGGGAAATCGCTTCGTCAGGATCCACCCTGCGAATACGGTTCCTTCCGTCCTCCGTACGGCGGATAAAGCAGATCGCCGCCATCTCCGCACTGTGTTTACGGTTCCAGCCTTCTTTGCCGCACCACGGCGTGTCATAGGCTGTGATTTTTGTATGGGTGCCCTCAGCCTCTATGTGAAAAATCGGCTTGTCTCCGTTGACGATGTCCACCTCCGCGCCGATATACTGCTTCCACAAACCAATATGTGTGGATTTGCCTGTGCCGCTGGCGGCCGTGAACAGATAGCCCTTCCCCCTGTAGGAAATGCAGGCTCCATGAAGCGTCACCCTGTTGTAATAGGGGAGCTTAGAGGCAATGGCAGAATATATACAGTCACGTTCCAGAAACTCATCCCTCATGTCGGGGCTGTACTCCCGAAGCTCCGCCATCCGGTCGTCCTCCGCATAGACGGAAAACACAGGCGCACGGTCAGTAAGGTAGTCGCGGCAAAACCAACGGCAATAATTATATCTGCTTTTTATTTCCATCGGCATTCCCGCCAGTTCTATATTGAAAACATCCATTCTGCATCACCTCGCTTCCAATCTGTATTATGCCGAACCGGTTGCCAGTACGGTAACAATCCCCTGCAACCAGCCTCAACCGGCTACAGGGGATAAATTCAGTTTCTTAATTATCTAAGCTTCAGATGTCACTTTTTTCCGGATCAGTGCTATACAGATCAGTGTAATCACCATCAATAGCACTGCCGTCCCAGCATCCGGTAAATTCTTCATTCTCATCAAATCCTGCTACATCGATCTCGTGTTTTTTATACATTATCTCATTATCTCTCCCGCCAGTCAGTCATCATCATCGTCCGGAAGGACTTCTATGTAAAAACCTGTTTGACACAGGCATCACGTCAAGCTCCGAAAACATTGCATTCAACAGTATTTATTGTAAAAAACTTTTTTGCACAACTATTTGGTGCTTATTTTAACACACAAAACAAC
>JAJBVF010000003.1 GCA_020859965.1 Clostridiales bacterium | reverse complement strand
GACTTAGAAGGCGGTGATAACAGTGAAGAGTAAGAAGTATGTAGAGAATTTAAATAATAAATCCGCTGCGGAATTACAGGAAGAATTAGTAGCTGCTAAGAAGGAGCTTTTTAATCTGAGGTTCCAGAATGCAACAAATCAGCTGGACAACACTGGCAGGATCAAAGAAGTTCGCAAGAATATCGCAAGAATCCAGACTGTTATCACAGAAAAGGCGAATGCATAAGCTTAAGTGATCTCAGGAACGGGAAAGCCGCCGGAAGGAATTTATGGCAATTCAAGAAAGGAGAATTTCCGTGGAAAGAAATCTTAGAAAAACCCGTACGGGTAAGGTTGTCAGCGATCGTATGGATAAAACAATCGTTGTGGCTGTAGAGGATCACGTGATGCATCCGCTCTACAATAAGATCGTTAAGAAGACATATAAGCTGAAAGCACATGATGAAAATAACGAGTGCAACATCGGCGATACCGTAAAAGTTATGGAGACAAGACCGCTGTCTAAGGATAAAAGATGGAGACTTGTTGAAATCGTTGAGAAGGTTAAATAGTATAGGAGGTATATCGGCATGATACAGCAGGAATCCAGACTCAGAGTTGCTGATAATACTGGTGCAAAAGAGATTCTCTGCATCCGTGTTATGGGCGGTTCTACCAGAAGATATGCAACCATTGGCGATATTATCATTGCTACGGTAAAAGATGCAACACCAGGTGGCGTTGTTAAAAAGGGTGATGTCGTAAAGGCCGTAGTAGTTCGTACAGTAAAAGGCGTTCGCCGCAAAGATGGTTCATATATCAGATTCGACGAGAATGCAGCAGTCATCATCAAGGATGATCTGAATCCGCGTGGAACCCGTATTTTTGGGCCAGTAGCAAGAGAGCTTCGTGACAAGAAATTCATGAAGATCGTTTCTCTGGCACCGGAAGTATTATAAGGAGGACCGGAACATGAATAAGATTAAAAAAGGCGATCAGGTAAAAGTCATCGCCGGCAAAGATAAAGGCAAAGACGGCAAGGTCATTGCTGTAAAGGACGGCAAGGTCCTTGTTGAGGGTGTAAATCTTGTGACAAAGCATACGAAACCGTCTGCAGCAAATCAGCAGGGCGGCATCGTGACGAAGGAAGCCTTCCTTGACGCATCAAATGTAATGTATCTTCATAAGGGTCAGACGACAAGGATCGGATTTAAGATCGATGGAGACAAGAAGGTCCGCGTGGCGAAATCCACCGGAGATGTAATTGACTAATTGAGAGAGGAGGGCATACAAGTTGAGCAGACTGAAAGAAGTATATCAGAATGAGATCGTAGATGCTATGATCAAAAAATTTGGATATAAGAATATCATGGAAGTGCCGAAGCTTGAAAAAGTGGTAGTCAACATGGGCGTTGGCGAGGCAAAGGAAAATGCGAAGGTTCTGGATTCTGCGGTCAAAGATATGGAGACTATTACCGGTCAGAAAGCGGTAAAGACCAAAGCAAAGAATTCTGTAGCAAACTTCAAGATCAGAGAGGGTATGGCGATCGGATGTAAGACCACTCTTCGCGGTGAGAAAATGTACGATTTTGTAGATCGCCTGATCAATCTTGCACTGCCGCGTGTACGTGACTTCAGAGGTGTGAATCCGAATGCGTTTGATGGCAGAGGCAACTATGCACTGGGTATCAAAGAACAGCTTATTTTCCCGGAGATCGAGTACGACAAGATCGATAAGGTGCGCGGTATGGATGTAATCTTTGTTACGACCGCTAAGACCGATGAGGAAGCAAGAGAATTGCTGAGACTGTTTAATATGCCGTTTATGAAGTAGGAGGAATGTTCCATGGCAAAGACTTCAATGAAAATAAAGCAGCAGCGCAAACCGAAATTCTCTACAAGAGCGTATACACGCTGCAGAATCTGCGGGCGTCCGCATTCCGTATTAAGAAAATATGGTATCTGCCGTGTCTGCTTCCGTGAGCTGGCATACAAGGGCCAGATTCCGGGCGTGAAGAAAGCAAGCTGGTAAGGTTAGTTAAGTCTGGAGAAAGACAAGGAGGAAACTTACATGACTGTTACAGATCCGATTGCAGATATGCTTACAAGAATCCGTAATGCGAATACTGCAAAGCATGACACAGTAGATGTTCCGGCGTCAAAGATGAAGCTTGCGATCGCCGACATTCTGGTGGATGAAGGATATATCAAAAAATATGATCTGGTAGAAGATGGCGTAGTAAAGACCATCCATATTACTCTGAAGTATGGTGCAGATAAAAATGAGAAGATTATCACAGGATTGAAGAGAATCTCCAAGCCTGGTCTTCGCGTATATGCAGGCAAGGATGAGATCCCGAGAGTGCTTGGCGGCCTGGGCATTGCGATTCTGTCTACAAATCAGGGTGTGATCACTGACAAACAGGCAAGAAAGCTGCAGGTAGGCGGCGAAGTTCTGGCGTTTGTGTGGTAATTCGTCAGATATGCTCTAAGAGATAGAGAGGAGCCACCGCCGATGGCGATGGCAAATTACTGAAAACAGAGGAGGCGCATAGCCTTCTCCGAAAATCTAAGTAAGGAGGAAAATTGGCATGTCACGTATAGGAAGAATGCCAGTGGCAATCCCGGCAGGCGTTACTGTCA
>JAJBVF010000472.1 GCA_020859965.1 Clostridiales bacterium | reverse complement strand
CCGGGAAATTGAGGAGGACTCGGTAGGCGTTGCGCTGCGTGATGTCCCGGAAGGATCGTATGATGCGACGCTGTGTGGCACTCCGGAAGAATGGGATGCCGATGCAACGTGTAATGTTCCGGAAAAGCAGGATATTGAGAAAACACAGAACTACACACAAGATCGGAGTGCAGTGGCAGAAACGGAAGGTGAGAACCGGAAACAGAAACAGACGGCAGCCGGGATGGATGCAAACTATGCAGCGACTGGATTTTCGCTAACCGGGGAGCAGCGGCATGTGGTGGATACGATCTGCGCAGGCTGGCGTGAGGAACAGGCGCCTGCCCGGTATAGCTCCAAAGGCGGGCAGGCGACGAAGGATGGCAGGGAGTCTTCGGGCGTATCAGAAGGTCAGGCAGCCTGCGGGGAATATCTGATCCACGGCGTGACCGGCAGCGGCAAGACCGCTGTCTACATTGAGCTGATCGCGGAAGCGCTTCGGCGTGGAAAGCAGGCGATTCTTCTGATTCCGGAAATTTCTCTGACGTACCAGAATGTCGTCCGTTTTTATCATGCTTTTGGGGATCGGATTTCGATTCTCCATTCCCGCCTCTCTCAGGCGGAGCGGTATGATCAGTTTGAACGGGCAAAATCCGGGGACATTGATGTGATGATTGGACCGCGTTCCGCGCTTTTTACTCCGTTTGAGCATCTGGGCCTGATCATTATAGATGAAGAACATGAGTCTTCCTACAAAAGTGAGGCGACGCCCCGCTATGACGCGCGGGAAGTAGCCAGAAAACGGGCGGTGCTGGAAGGAGCGATTCTGGTGCTTGGTTCCGCGACGCCTTCGCTGGATTCTTATTATGCTGCGAAGCATGGGCTCAGCTGTTTGCTTACGATGCGGCAGCGTCCGTCCGGTGGGCATCTGGCGAAGGTTTCTGTGGTAGACATGCGCCGGGAACTGAGAGACGGGAACAGTTCGATCCTTAGCCGTACTTTGATTGAAAAAGTAAAAACTACTCTGGAGCAGGGACACCAGAGCATGCTGTTTATCAATCGCAGAGGATATTCCGGGTTTGTGTCCTGCCGGTCCTGCGGTCATGTGATCAAATGTCCGCATTGTGATGTTTCTCTTTCTCTGCATCAGGGAGGACGGCTGGTCTGTCATTACTGTGGTTATGAGCAGCCGGCTGTCAGGAAATGTCCGGTCTGCGGTTCCCCTTTTATCGGTGGGTTTAAAGCCGGTACGCAGCAGATTGAGGCGGTAGTGGGTACTGTTTTTCCTCAGGCACGGATTCTGCGCATGGATGCGGATACGACCCGGGGAAAGGATGGACACGCGGAAATTCTCCGTGCGTTTGGCAGGCATGAGGCGGATATTCTGATTGGGACGCAGATGATCGTGAAGGGACACGACTTTCCGGAAGTGACGCTGGTTGGAGCGCTGGCGGCGGATCTGTCCTTAAATGTCAGCGATTTCCGGGCGGCAGAGCGCACGTATCAGCTGCTGACACAGGCAGCAGGTCGTGCCGGGCGAGGGAAGATCCCCGGGGAAATGCTTATTCAGACTTATCTCCCGGAGCATTATGCGATCACCTGTGCGGCTGCGCAGACCTACGAGCCGTTTTATGAGCAGGAGATCGCTTATCGGGAATTGTCCGGTTATCCTCCGACAGGCGGGTTGATGTCTGTACACTGTATGACCGAAGAAAAGGACCGACTGGAAGAAGCAATCGGATATCTGGCACAATTTGCCAGGCAGATCGCTGCGAAATATCAGGCGGCGGTGATAGGACCGGCAGATGAGACTGTTTCAAAGATCAAGGATGTTTACCGCAAAGTGATCTACGTACGGCACAAGGATGAAAAAGCCCTGACATTGATCAAAAATTATCTGGAACGGTATATTGAGATGAACAGAGGCTTTGACAGAATAAAAATAAATTTCGAAAGATAAACAATAGCGCAGCGAAAAACGCTGCATGGTGATATACTATAAAAGAATAATCTTGAAAGGCAGGAGAAAAAAATGGCACTGAGACAGATCCGGATTTATGGAGACGAAATACTGGCAAAGACATGCCGCCCGGTAAAAATGATGACCCCGCGCACAAAGGTATTGATCCGCGATATGCTGGATACGATGTATGACGCAAACGGAGTGGGGCTGGCTGCACCGCAGGTGGGTATATTAAAGCGGATTGTGGTAATTGATATCGGAGAAGGTCCGCTTGTCCTGATCAATCCGGAAATTCTGGAGACTTCCGGGGAGCAGAGTGGCCAGGAGGGATGTTTAAGCCTGCCTGGGCAGGCTGGTATGGTGACGCGCCCGAATTATGTAAGGGTAAAGGCTCTGAACGAGGATATGGAAGAAGTGGTAATTGAAGGTGAAGAGCTGCTTGCACGCGCCATCTGTCATGAGTGTGACCATCTGGAAGGCATCATGTATGTCGAAAAAGTGGAGGGCGATCTGTTTGATGTGACGGATGAGCCGGAGGAAGCGGATCCGGAAGATGAGCCTGAGGAATAAATCTGTATCAGATATCCGGTGATTGCTGATGCCGGATGTAAGGAGAGTATATGATTAAAAATGTAGTATTTATGGGTACACCTGATTTTGCGGTGGGCACCCTGCAGGCAA
>JAJBVF010000550.1 GCA_020859965.1 Clostridiales bacterium | reverse complement strand
TTACCTGCTGCAGGAAATTACCCGCCATCGTAATACCGCGCCGCAGCGCCACTTCGTGTGATGTACAGCAGACACCGGATACAGTGATGCCCTTTGCTCCCATTTCCTTCGCATACGCGATCATTTCCGGATCATCCGCGTACTCACAGATCATCTCGGAAAGCGACGGATCATGGCCATGAACAACAATATTTACATTCTCTTCCACCATTACACCAAGGTTTGCCTCGGTATCAATCGGGTGCGGGGTGCCGAACAGAACATCAGAAAACTCTGTACCAGCCATGGAACCGCCCCAGCCATCCGCAAGGCCGGCACGCAGGGACTGGCGAATCAATGCCTCAGGCTTGGAAGAGCATCCCATATGCGTCATGTGCATTGAGCAGGATACCTCGCGGTCAATCGCGCGCGGCTCAATCTCTTCACGAGCCCAAATCTCCTGTGTATGCTTAGGCGCTCTCTTTAAGAAGTTTTGTGTGCCAAATACCTTTCCATATTCGCCCATTGCAAGAATAGCAACCTCATGAGCCAGATCGTAGATATCCTTACCTTCTGTCTCTACTCCCCACTCCTTTGCGATACGGATCAGCTTCTCCGGATCCTTTACCTTATAATTCCCATCCGGTGATGTGCAATACAGCGTGTGACAGATCTCACGCCCGTGATCCGAATGCGTTGCCGCACCACCCGCTGTAAACCGCAGATAATTACGTCCTACAATTCCGTGTGCATCACAACCGCAAATTCCACGCGGAGCCTTCGGCGTGATCCGGCAGGGTCCCATCGTACAGATACGGCAGCAGATACCCTGCTCACCGAACTTGCAGTGCGGAGTCTGGTTCTTCACACGGTACTGGTAGGCGTCCGCTCCTACCTTCGCTCCAGTCTCCAGAAGCCGGGCAGTAGCCGACTCAAACTCTTCAATTGTTGTCAACTTAAAATCTCCCATACATACCTCCAGGTTAAATGTTTAATGTTTTCATAATCTCATTCAGTGCAAGCCGAACAGGCGAGTCTTCCGGCAGGTCCGATGTGGGCTTGCCATCACAGTCATACTCATATACCTGTTCATCCTGCGGCACAATACCGAGGAGGGTCAGACCCTGTTTTTCAATCTCCTCTTTCGTACCGACATTCAGCTTTCCTTCCGGCGCCCGGTTTACCACCAGGCCGACCGTTTTGGGATTCAGATTGCATTCCTTTATCAGCTCCGCGATGCGTCCTGCGGCCTGCACACCCCTTCTGGAACAGTCGCTGACCAGAAGAATAATGTCCACCTTCGGCAGGATACCGCGGCTGATATGCTCCATCCCGGCCTCATTGTCCACAATCACATACTTATAATTCGGAACAAGCTTGGCAAGCTGAGCCTGCAAAAGTCCGTTCACATAACAATAACAGCCCTGTCCCTGTGAGCGTCCCATGACCAGCAGATCATAATCATCATCCTCCGCCAGACATCTTTGCAGCATCATCTCCGTATAATCCGCTTTTGTCATGCCGGATGGAATGCGTTTCTCCAGGCCATCTGCGTCATGAAGAACCGTCTCGCGCACATCGCCGAGTGTCATCTCCACTTCAACGCCAAGTACCTCATTCAGATTGGAATTGGCATCCGCGTCGACAGCCAGGATGGGACGGTCTCCTCTTTTACAGAGCGTCTGAATCAGCAGTCCTCCAAGCGTCGTCTTCCCGACTCCGCCCTTTCCGGCAATAGCAATTACATTGGCCATGTATCTGTAAGCCTCCTTAAATGAACTGTAACATTTTTCTTAATAAGAGAGTTTAAAGATCCAGGCAGCCTAATCCTGGCAATTAATCTGAACCTTACCGCCTGTCAGATCTGCCATCGCGATCGTGCCTTCGATCGTCTTAGTGTCTCCCATGACATCTGTAAGCGTGATCAGGTTTCCTTCCACATCAATCCTGCTGACATATTCAAGAATGATGCTGTCAGGCTCATTTTTGGCATATACCGTAGCCAGACACATATTTCCCACCTCCTTTACCGTCAGAAAACCATGTCGCAGACAGTGTGCAGTCAGGCCAGATCTATTGCTCACGCACTGTAGCCAGTGCAAGCTTCAGGTAAAGATTGCCCTTCTGGAATTCATCCACGGCTTTCTTGATCTGGTCCGCCACGGCTTCCTTTCCATCCGCGCGGAATTTATCCGCTACCTGATCCAGCTCAGCAGCATGATGCTCATTATGCTGAAGCATATAATCAAGCAGAGCGATCATCTTATCGCCCTCAGGAGCATTTGCCTCCTGCGCATGTTCCCCGCAGCCTTCGCAATGGCTGGTGCAGGATGGATGTTCATGTGAATGGCAGTGATCCTCTTCATGTCCATGTTCGTGACTATGCGGATGAGAGTGCTCATACGTATGCGAATGCATATGCTCATGTTCATGCGCATGTCCGACCGGATTTCCGTTTTCATCCTGAATCAGATGCATAACCGTTCCCCTTTCACTTGTGATTGTATCCGCCGAAAGATTTTGTTAATTTTTTGACATTTGAAGATATAATAACAAAATCCCCCCGTGATGGATAACTTTTATCATACTAACTAATACTTCCCACACCTGAAATAGCATGTAGCCCTTTATTTACAACGGTTTGA
>JAJBVF010000242.1 GCA_020859965.1 Clostridiales bacterium | reverse complement strand
GGCATATACCGCTTGTGTGGTAATTGTCCCCAATGCGGTAACAGCGGCGACTTCCAACGCAGAAAATTTCAAAGAAACGGTATTTGCCGCATCGGAAAGAGCGTCCAGTCCGCTTCCGGTGTTGCCAAAATCCAGACTCTTTTTTAGCTTGTCTACAGAATCAATCGTCTGTGACACATTGCGTTCAAACTCTGCGTTGTTAAACTGCATCTCAACAACGCGCTGGTCAATCGTCGTGCTCACGAACTGGTCGCCTCCTTCCAAACATCTTTCGCCATCTGATCAAAAATTGGCCGGATCGCAGGATTGATGTAATCTCTCCCTTCGACCCAGCCGCCATTTCTTGTTGCATGGCCATATTGCAGAATAATTGCAATCGGCACTCCATTTTGAACATTTGAATTCCAAAAGGACAATGTTGCTCGTTCTTCGGTTTGCGTAATCTCGTAGTACCACGAGGACGCGGTAAGTCCGGTGTCCACCGGCGTTGCAGCGGAGAGCGCTTTCACACCCATCCGGCCGTATTTATCCAAAACGCCCAAGTGAATCTTTTCGCGTGCCTTTTCCAGAAACCCTGTCAGTTTCTTAAAGTCTCCGGTCTGCTTAAGTGTGATCATCCGGCTCAAAGCGTTCACCGCCTTTCAGATTTCAGGACTTTGCCAGTTGTCCTGCTGTTGAAATCCGGTGGCCTTCGCTGTTTCAAATGTAATGCCGCCCTCGCTGTGGTCGCTTTTTGCCATATTCAGATAAAACGAACACACAACGCCGTGCGCAGACCATGGAAGCCCGACCATTGCGGAAAGCCAGGGCAGAGACGCCGTAAAGCCTTTCCAGATGCACCAGCCCGCAAGGATCAGGCCGCCCAGTGTAACGATCCAAAGCAGCACGCGAATGTCCAGAACCAGACGTTTGGAAAATTCAGGCTGCTTCATTCAATTTTGATAGACTTTGCCAGATACTGTGCAAACCGGTACAGCACAGTCACCATCTGTTCCCGCGTGAGCGTGTCTTCCCACATTCCGTTGAACGTTCCGGAGCTTCCGCCCTGAATAATACCATTGCTCACAGCCCATTCCCTGGCCTCGGCGCTGTAGTCGGATGCGTCGTTGTCCTGTAGCTCCTCGCGCATCTGCTTATACAGGCTCTTAAAGTCGTCTAATGTCACAGTTTCATCCTCCGTTAATTTTGCATTGACTTCCGCGGCGATTTGCCCGTGCAGATCGTAAAGGTATGTTCCCGGACAGGCTTTCGCGGCGTAGTCCCGGTGAACGGTCATGTTGCAGCCGTTCAGGTGGTTCACACGGTCATTTTTCTCTGTGGACCATACCAGCTTCTCAATTCCGTTCCGCTGGCAGATGTCCACGAGCAGCGCAATCAGACTCGCATAGGCGGCGTCGGAAATCGGATACGGTTCGCTGGTTTTCGTATTGGCGACCTCGATCGTCACCGCACGGTTGTCGTTCGCGGAGTTGGAGGTGCACCAGCTCCGGTTCGCCTCGTCAACGTACAGTGCAATACGGCCGTCGCTGCCAATGCCGTAGTTGCTCGACGCTGCTGCGTTCTCTTTGATGAACATTGCCCCGCAGCTCTCAATCGTGAGATTTCCTGCCATACAGTGAATGGAAACCGTGTCTATGACATGGTTCCTTGCGCCGGAGTGATTTGGCGATAAACAGGTATAACTGATCAATGAACTGTTGCTCGTTGCGATTACCCCCTTGTTCCAAGCTGTTTTCGGCGCATCGCGTTAATGGCCGCATTTTGCGCGTAAATATCATTCTTTTTCATTTTCTTGCCTCCTCCGGATTTTCGTCCGCAAACTTGCAGCAGCGCCATCAGGCGGCTGAAATGCCATGTCTCACATTCAAACGGAATCCCCGCTGTAATCATCCAGTAGTAGATCAGCTCAGAGGTGATCTTTTCATTAGTTCTGTTAGAGCCTGAGGAGGGCAGTAAAACCGCCGTTTGCGGCGTTGCAATATAGACGTTCACCCGCTCCAGCGTTTCCGGAGGAAGAAGCGACAGAGCGCTTAAATCCACGTTTGGGTCTAAAACCATGCACCGGACATAATCGGTGGTTTCCTCCGGCGTTTTCTGCTTTGCAGTAAGAAACGGCTTCTGCCATTTTCCTTCCCATTTTGAAATTGAGACCAAAGAATGCTCCAGCTCCAGTCCCTTGTATCCCGGCGTGTAGAAAAACTCGCTGCGTTCCTCATCCCACACCTCGATTTCGGGGATGTCCAAACGCAGCATGTCTTACGCCTCGGCGATCAGAGGCTGCACGGTGTCCTGTTCGGCGGCTTTCAGCGCCTGCTTTTGCAGATTTGCAGGCAGCACGCCGTTTGCAAAGTCCGCCGCAAATGCAGCGTCAGTCGCCAGCTGGTCCATAAGCTGCGTATATGCCTCGGTCTGGGAGAATGCCGTGGAAATCTCCTCGGACTTCCGGAAGTATTTGCCATCCAGACTCTTCTCGCCATAGCTCAGCAGTACAAGCTCCTTGAACATCTTGTAGAGCATCGGTGCGTCCTTTGCGTCGATAATACGTTGCATCATCTCGCTTTAGCCGCCCTAAGTCGTCACCTTAATCACGGTCAGCTCCGCCTAGGAATTATTAAAGTATGTATATAAA
>JAJBVF010000058.1 GCA_020859965.1 Clostridiales bacterium | reverse complement strand
CGGACCCCCCCCAGCCCCCTCTACATATCCCAGCCCAATACTCACTCTGACTTGCCATTCAGACGCTTGTTATATTTGTTGATTAAAATCTACGGCTATGAGATATGGGATCAGGAGGAACTGCCCAAATGCGAATCCTGCGGGGGAAGGATTCTCCCGTGGGAGCTTTACAGCCACATTGGGCTTTGGGAGGAAGGCGTGAAAAAGGCGCAGGACTGGATTTCCCAAGCGGATTTGCTCCTCGTGATTGGAACCAACGGCTATTATGGGAGCGCTTATTGGGATTACCGGCGCAGAGACGCCGTCATCGTCCAAATCAATCCGGGACACACCGGGTTTGACAGCGTGGCCGACCTGAACATCCGGGAACCATGTGACGATGTGTTCCAGAAATTGAAAGAGAGGCGGGGCAGAAATGGCTGAACAGAATACCAATCAAGCATTATCCGAAGAAGAACGGCTCAAACAGATGGCGGCGCAGATGCGGGCGCGGGAGTATCAGGGCCTCTCTGAGGAGGAAATTCAGGAGCGGGAACGGCAGAAGGAAATGCGTAAGAAAAAGAACGTTGCAATCCTGGAGGACACGCTGGCGATTCTGGAACAGGGCGGCTACGCCAGGGACGGGCAGGATGTGCGGCTTGCATTCTCCCCGGAGCAGATGCGTGAGATTCGGGTGTTTCTCCCGGAGGAGCTGCCGTCGCTCACCGCCGCGGAACAGGAAGCGCCGCAGACTGCCGCCTGCGCCTTCGGCTGTGAAAATGAGGACGCCCTTGTTCTGGCGCAGAAGCAGTATCAGCGCCTGAAAAGCACAGGAGACACCGCGCCCAAAATTCTTGTGCTGAATCTGGCCAGCGCCACCCGGCCCGGCGGCCAGACCCGGAACGGGGCCAGCGCCCAGGAGGAAGACCTCTGCCGGAGGACTTCCTTGCTGCTGTCTCTGGAGAGTGAGGCCGCAAAGAGGTACTACGACTACAACAACGCCAGAAAGACCCGCATGGGGTCTGACGGCGTGCTGCTCTCTCCCAATGTGGAGGTCATCAAGGACGCCTCGTCCGAACCCCTTGACCAGCCGTTCCCCATCTCCGTCATAAGCTGTGCCGCCCCGATGGTGCGTCTGGGACTGGAGGGGCTGAGCCAGCAGGCGTATGAGGAACTGCTCTACAGGCGCATTCAGGGGATGCTTCTGGTTGCGGCGTTCCAGGGCTATCGCCACCTGATTTTGGGTGCCTTCGGCTGCGGCGTGTATGGGAACGATGCGGCGCTTGTCTCCGATCTGTTTGCCCGTGCCATTAAGGATTTTACCTTTGCCGGAATGGGCAGCGGACAGTTTTTTGCTTCTATTCAGTTCGCCGTCCTCTGCCGTCCGGGGAAGGACTATAATTACCGGGAGTTTTGTAGGAATTTCTCTCACAGCTGAGAAATAAAGGAGGAACAGATGGATATTTCCAAGCAAGTCGTTCAGTTAAAAAGGTCTTTGGATGAAAGCCGGTATACTGTAGCTATCACGGGAGCAGGTATCTCCTTTTCGGCTGGTGGAATGAATTTTGACCACGAAAATGTCGAGGAGCTTCTGCCTTTGGCCTCGGAAGACGTTCTCCGAAACGAACCAGAAAAATATTATAAGCTGCTAGATCATGCTTTTCTCCATTCCATGTTTGCCCACGAGCCGTCCTATGCACATAAGGCACTGAGAAGTCTGGAAATCAACGGGCTTCTACAGGGGATCATCACCACAAATGTAGACTGCATGCACACCATAGCCGGCTCAGAAAATGTTGCGGAGATTCAGGGAAGCCTTCAAGTCAACCGTTGTACAAAATGCGGGAAGCATTTTGACGACTATCATATTTGGAATCATGGAACGATCCCTAGATGCGACAAGTGTGGCGATGTGATCTGGACATTTCCTTTTTACAGCAATGTTGGGCTTCATGAAGAAAATTTGAAAAGGGCGCAGGAGTGGATCTCCAAAGCAGATCTTATCCTGATTATTGGAGCGAATGGTTCCTATGGCAACGCTTATTTTAATTACAGAAAGCGCAGCGCAAAAATCATTCAGATCAACCCAGGGAGGACAAATTTTGATTCTTATGCCTTGATCAATATCCGCTCAGGTGCAGACGAAGTTTTCCACATGATTGTATGATGTTGTAGCGTGGGTAGATACAAAATGGTCTGCACGTCTATGGCATCTAAAACACCAGCTCCTTGACCCGCCGGGCCTCCCGGCTGGTTCGATCTGCGCTACTCGCCTGTATGCCCACCGACTTGAGCCAGTTGCGCAGCGCGTCGATACAAATGTCTAGCTCGGTGGCAACCTCCCGGCTAGACTGCCCCTTTTCTGTCACCAGCTTGATTGCCCCCTCCTTGAATGCAGCATCATAGCGCGGGGGTGCTTGCCCTTTTTTACTGCCAATCTTTGATCACCATTCTCCTGTTGCTTTAATATTTGCCCCTTGGTTTATGGCAGCCGGCCATAGGCATGGGACATCTCGTTACCTGATATGTAATGACCTTTGTCAAGAGGCAATTTGCCCAAAAACAGGGTCAAGCTGTAAAATCAACTGCCAGAAGGCATTCTGAAAGAGCTTCGGTATCAGTCTCCGGCATTGGCCACTCTGATATACGTGGATT
>JAJBVF010000538.1 GCA_020859965.1 Clostridiales bacterium | reverse complement strand
CTTTTCATGCATTCCGCCGTATTTTTCCCAATCAGACGCTTCGGTGCTTCCAGACTGATGCGCATAAGCTGAGAGGTACGGCTGACGAGGGAATCCAGAGACACGCGGATACCTGGCATGATCATTCCACCGATATAATTCTTTTTCCGGTCGATCACAGAGATCGTTGTGGCGGTGCCCATATCAATGATGATCAGAGGAACCGGATGCTCGGTAATGGCGGCGACCGCATTGACGATCAGGTCACTGCCGACCTGCGCCGGATTGTCCATCGCGATATTCAGCCCGGTCTTTACGCCTGGTCCGACCACCAGAGATTCAATGCCTGTAATTTTCCGTATGGCGTCACGGAACAGATTCGTCAGGGGCGGTACGACGGAAGAAATAATGGCTCCGGATATTTCATTGGGGTCGATCTTGTACAGTTCCAGAACATTTTTTATGCTGATCGCGTACTCAAGTACCGTGCGCGATGGCGCCGTCGACAGACGCTCTACAAACAGTATCGACTGGTCGCGGCAGCAGCCCAGTACGGTATTGGTATTTCCGATATCAATCGCCAGAATCATGGCAGTTCCTCCTGATATTATTCTGCTGACAGTACAGAACAGCATCGAAATGAAAAGACAGATGCTGTTCTGAATAGTTACTTAATCTGTGGTCCGCAATTATGCGCGGGCTTTGCGCGGAGCGGGTACAAAATGTGCTTTATACAGTGCGATGCCGACAGCGCCAGTGATAATTGTTGATGAAATCATTTCGCAGACAGCATTGACACCGACAAATCCGCATATGAAAGCAATGACATTTTTGCCGCCCATCAGTCCCTGCATATATTCCGTATTGCCAAACAGCAGTACAAGCGCACTCATAAAGAATAACGTGTTCAGGAATGCGGAGCAGAAGCCTGTGATAAAGCAGGCTGCGGAAGTATTGATCATTTTTCGCGATGCGCGGAAAATATAACCGAGAAGCAGCCCGTCCAGGAGCCTTGGAACAAAGCGCTGTATGAAAGCCAGGATTGGGTTGATTCCAAAAAGCATTGCCCCCATTGCGCTTGTACCGCCAATGCCAATGCACTGGAGGAAGCTGGTCAGTCCGAAAACTGCTCCGGTAACCGCACCTCCGACGGGACCAAGCGTGATCGCGGCGATCGCTACGGGAATCACGTTGAACGTGATCGCAAGCGGTCCGATATTCAGGTATCCGAGCGGGGTGTAGGCCATGAGAAGCAGGATTGCGGTCATAAGGCCAAGAATGACGAGCTGTGACGTGTTGAATTTTGTGTTTGTGTTCATTGAATTTTCCTCCTTGTTATTATTCCCTGAATGAAGGAGCATCTGAGAAGTCATCATGTATGCCTTCCGGTCAAAGTGACCCGGATTGGAGGGTATATGCAGAATTGAATCTGGAAACGTATTTGAGCAGGGTGCCTGACCGGCAGATATTAGAAAAACGATGCAAGTGTGCTACCCTCCATCCGGTAGGATGCACACAATCTGTCTTTCAAAAAATTGTTTCAAACACGTATTCGCTTTCTTCCCAGGAGGATGCTCTGATCTTCGAAGCGGGATACAACACAACTACGTCTGACAGTATACCATAGAGGGGCTGGAGACACAAGAGAAAAAAATTTCTGCTTTTTTTGAGAAAAAATTCTGTTTTCTGTCACAAATTTACATGACAAACGTTTTTATTTATTGCGAACCATGTTCGGATGGCATAGAATTGGGGAGTTTGCTGTCGGAAATGCTCGATAAGATTTTCTTGCGAATGCCGGAATGTGATATATAATGATGATGATGCCAGAGTCGAAAGGCGCTGGACGGTCCTGCGTGCCGGTGGCACGCGTTTAGGACCGACCGAAGCGGAGCGGAGACCCAGTGGACATCCGTTTAGCGCGGACCGAAGCGGAGCGGAGACCGAAGTGCGAAGAAATCCGCAGGCATCATCTACTGTAGGGGCTTTTGACCTGCAGGGTATCATCGAATGTAACAATTCTGACATTCTGACATTGAGATCGTCGATGCAGAAGTGGAAAGTCATGAAAGAAGTGAAACAGGAGAGGAGTAGAGAGTATGGACAAGCTGAACGTCGCAATTGCAGATGATAATGATAGAATGGTGCAGATTCTGGACCAGATCGTGAGCAGTGATGAAGAATTGCAGGTTGTCGGAAAAGCGGGAAATGGGATTGATCTGATCGATATAATAAGGGAGAAGAAGCCGGATGTAGTCCTGCTTGATATTATCATGCCAAAACTTGATGGACTTGCGGTGATGGAACGTGTAAACCGCGAACCGGATCTGAAAAAACCGGCGTTTATTGTAATATCCGCTGTCAGTCACGAGAAAACGACGGAAGATGCGTTTGAGCTGGGCGCGGATTATTATATATTGAAGCCTTTCGATAATGAGACGGTGGTGAATCGAATCAAACGAGTGCGTTCACGCTCCGGGCGAAATATGTCAAAAGTAAAAAAGCCTGCGCCATGCGAGAGCCAGGCGGAATATCTGGAACATCATCTTGAGACAGATGTGACGAATATTATCCATGAGGTCGGTGTGCCGGCACATATTAAAGGCTATCAGTATCTCCGGGATGCGATCATCATGTCGGTAACGGACACGGAGATGC
>JAJBVF010000428.1 GCA_020859965.1 Clostridiales bacterium | reverse complement strand
GTAGTAAAGGTTTTCCGTGTTCATCTAAAATAACAATATTTGCTTCTTTATTTGATTGAGGGTCATCGATCTGTCGCGCTACCAAGATAGCTGTGAAATCTTCTTCTGAGAATTGTGTTTTTATATCTTGATCCAACGTTTTTAGTCTGAGAGTTTTGCGAGCTGGTTTCGGAGTACTTTGAATAACATATGCAGGGACACTTTCAGGATTGTCCATTTTAGGAACTCTATGTCCATTAGCCCATACAAATCCATATCCAGTACGTTCATCTTCTGGAGAAAGGGAACCAGGTCCAAATACGCCTTCCAACCTTCCGCCTAGAACGAATCCTGTTTTTTCATTTATACCATCGTGTTTGAATACGATATTGTGAGAATGCCAAATTGCTACTTCACAATAATTTTTTGGAGCTACTTCTGGTTGGCGGTGATATGTTTTACTCTCTGCTTCGTGATTACTTACTTTATATGAATAGGAATTAGCTGTTTTTTTTCTAAATAAAGCTCCTCCATGCTCGACAGTTTGCCTGCCACTTAACATCTTAAAATTTGCTTTTTTAATAATTTTACTTAGTGCAGCTAAAATATGCTTAGATACTTCTTTTTTCAAGAATTTTGTTGCATTATCATAATCATCCATCAAAGCAGGCTTTAATCCTAATAAGTCTAATTTATTTATCACAGCATTTCTTAAAAATGCATATAAATTTGCTCCCCCCTGTTCATCAATAGGATCCCTGTTAATCCACCTGCCATCTGTAGGATTCAGGTAGCGGTAATTGTAGTAGATCAGGCCAAGCTCGTCGTCCATGAACTCGCAGGAAAACCTGAACTTGTTTTCCTGAGCCCTGTCGCCCTGCGCCGTGATTAGGGCTCCAAGGGAGGCATATTCATAGCGCGCCCTTCGCGTCTGCTTACAGTCGAAGATGGAAGTGACGTTTTTGAGCATATCATGCATGAAGTAAAGATGCTCGTTGACACTTGTTCCATCCTCCTTCCAGTTGGTCATCATCAGGATGCGCGTAGCAGTCGATTCTGTAGGATCCCACAGATAGGTCTTCACAAGTCTGTAAGAAGGACGCATCAAATCCAGTTCAGCTATTTGCAAATAGCCCTGGTATAGATACCATGCATGGCTGACAGTTGAACCATTAACTGCTACTTTTTTCTCAAAGCGGCGTCCCTGGTAATCGTAGGAGCAAGTAATCACGGTTCTTCCGTCTTCTTGAGTAAAATAACACAGGGCGGTCATTGGCATCATAGCTCACTTTCCAAATGCCTGTCGAGGTCTTGATCCTGGTCTGATTACCGTCTGCATCGTAAGTGGGAATGAATGGTTCCGTATTTCTGGTAATGTCCGTGTACTGGTTGAGCCGGTTGGCATTGTAGGATACTTCTTCCTCCAGTTCCCGTGCAGTCTTGCGGTTGCCGATGTTGTCGTACCGGTAGCTGTAGCTGCCTCTCTCCCTGAGTTGATCTCCAGTCAATTCACTGCGGCTATTGTAGGTAAAATCTCTTAGCGTGGCAGGAGTGGTTCCATCCCAGGAGTCCCGGCGTTGAACTGGACGCGTCAGGGCATCATACTGGTATTCATGGCCGGCGGCCATGCCTCCATTTCCCTGCTTCTCATAGCCAATGGAAGCCACGAGGTTGAGCTTGGGATGGTAGATAGATGTTGCTGCGAACCATGCCGTTGGGGTAGGTGAGCCGGTTGAGGAAGCCGCTGGTTTCATCGTATTCCCAAGTGAAGGAAGAGGCCAAACCATCCAGATTCATCCCAATCATGCCACCTTTCCGATCGTAGTCAAGATGGGAGTGCTGCACCGTGCGGGTTCCGGTCATGAGGCGGTAGCCGGTGGAACGTCCGAACGTGTCGAAGTCTTCCTGAAGGCTGCTTTCTACCGTTCCAAAGGAAGTGTCCCGAACCATTCTGCCGTAACTGTCATGGGAAAGTTCCCGGAGGCCGGAGGCGTCCCGAATAAAAGTCATCTGCCCGAGATGGTTGCAGGAGAACTCCCATCCCGGAGTATCGTCGCTGTGGGAGACGGAGACAAGTTCTCCTGTCAATGGAGCATAGGCGTACGTCGTGACAATGCCTCTGGCCTTGGTGACGGTTTCCGGACGGTTGAACTGGTCGTAGGTTCTGAGAACGCAGGAGCCGTCGGCATAGGTTTTCTTCAGTTCCATTCCCGTGGCCTCGTCGTAGAGCCAGGTGGTAGTGTCCCCGTCGGCGCAGCCGGAAGGATCAGTGGTGATGTCCCCTTCGTCCACCCTGAAAGTGGTCAGTGAGACCATACGATCGGCTTCATCGTAGGCGAAACAGGCCGGCTGGATGGACGTGCCGTATTCGGCTATCTTTCTTCCCTGGATGTCGTAGGAATAGCAAGTAGTACCTCCCATGGAATCGGTGATGGAAGCCACAGCATCGCAGCAGGGAAGGTAGCTGGTGGTGGTTACGTTGCCGGCTGCATCCGTGGTTTTGACTGGTCGTCCGTCTAAGTCAGTTTCAATCGTTGTGACGTTGCCCCGGGCATCCGTCTGATGCAGAATCATGCCTGTAGAGGTATAGGAGCGTTCCTGCGAGGAATGAATGCCCGCATGGTTCGTCTGGCTCACTGTAAAACCATCAATGACCAGGG
>JAJBVF010000364.1 GCA_020859965.1 Clostridiales bacterium | reverse complement strand
ATCATACCCAAAACACCAAATACAAACAGCACATTGATTACCTTGCAATCCCGGATCACATCCAGTCCGATCACACGGCCAAAAATCTTGATCAGCAGAAAAATGTAGCCTTTTGATACCAGAGAGGACAGAATCGCAGAGGACGACAAGGTAGAATAACCATAAGCGTCCGGTACCCAGGCGTGAAACGGAAAGAGGGCACTCTTGATCGCAAGTCCGACCGACATCAATGTAATCGCGATCAGCAACGGGATATGATATTCACCGGAAGCCTGCAGGATGGCCACCTGCTCCTGAATATTGCTCATCAGAAGGTGTCCGGTCAGGTCATACAGGTAACAGATTCCCATCAGCAAAAGTCCGGAGCCAAGAAGGCTCATCACCATATAGCGCGTAGCGGCCACAATCGCCCGCCCATTCTGCCGAATCATGATCAGTCCGCAGGCGGAGATTGTATTGATCTCCACAAACACATACGCGGTAAAAAGGTCATTCGTATAAATCAGCGCAAGCAGGGAAGAAAGCAGCAGTCCCACCATCACGTAATAAAGGTTCAACTTGGAAGGCTCAATCTCTTCCATCTGTTCACGGCGTCCGCCCAGCATACACAGCAGCATGATTCCACAAAAGAATACTGCCATAAATGCTTCCAGCACACCGACCCGGATCTCATTTCCCCACGGTGCGGAAAAATGCCCCATCCGATACACATAAGCTTCACCGGTCTGAAGCGTAAAGAGCAGCACAGCGCATGACATCACCAGGATCAGCGTCATGGCGGCCGTATTCACCCATTTTGCCTTCTTTCCCTTCAGAACAGAACAGAGCGGGCCGGAAAACAGTGCGAGAATGATGGTTATGAAAGGAAAGTTTTGAACAAATGCCATTACATTTCCTCCTTTTCCAGCTGTGTGGAAATCTCATCCAGATTCAGCGTGTGGTATCTCCGGTACAGCCGGATCGTCAGCGAAAGCATCAGAGCCGACACAGATACAGAAACCACGATGCCGGTCAGCACCAGGCCGCTCGGAATCGGATTGATATAAGCATCCACGCTCTGCACACCATCCACCACAATCGGAGCCTTGTGGCCTTCTATATAGCCTTTCAGAGCCAGAAACAGATAAATTGCCGTATCCATGATATTCAGGCCGATGATTTTTTTGATCAGGTTGTTCTGCAAAAGCAGGTTGGAAAATCCGATCACAAACAAAATCATCGCGACCGCTTCTTCATAATTGTTCAGCAGATTGGTAAGATTCATCTCAATATCCTCCTTTCCGGAACATTACATAAAACGTATACATCGTACCAGCGACAACAATGCCGACACAGATATTCAGTACAAAAATCAGTCCGCTGCTTAAAATCGCTCCCGGTGTCCCGAGCGGAATCACACTCTCAATCTCATTGGCTCCGGTGTAGAACGAATAACACTTCGACAGAGAATAGCAGGCCAGTGCGCAAAAGCTTGTCACTTTGTAGGTCTTTGCAGTAAAAAATCGCTCCGTCTTAGCAAATCCAAACGCATTTACATACAAGATCAGTCCGGCGCCTATCACCGCTCCGCCGGAGAACCCTCCGCCCGGTCCTAAATGACCGCACAGAATCACATAAATACCAAAAATGATGATTGGCGGAACCAGAATCTTCGCAGCCGTCTGAAGGATCAGATCATTTTTCGGTTCAAAAACGCGGTCATCCGCATGCTGCTGTTTTTTCTCTTTCTCTGTATCCAGCCGCAGAAGGATCAGCACCGTCATTGTAGCGGCAAACAGCACATGCGACTCTCCCAGTGTATCAAACGCACGGTAATCCAGAATCATGCCGGTCACAATATTCACCGCGCCAGTCTCCAGCAAACCATTTTCTATGTACCGGGCGGAAACCTCATTGTTCACCGGGCGATTCTCAGTCCCTTCCATGGGCAGCCAGGACACCGCTGTAAGAAGCGTCAAAAGCAGAAACACACAGAACAATGCCGCACAGATCCTGTAAACCACGTGAAATCCGCGGTAATCCCGATTACGCCGGGTGTCATACACACGCGCCAGCAAAGCCTTCTCTTCTTCATTATTTTTCTTTGCCGCAACGCGATTACACGCAGAAATATCTTTTGGTTTCATATCCAGCTGATCAACAAACGGATCCTCTGTCACGTAAAACCACTGCTGAAACCGGAAGGACCGGGTCTTTTTGTACTCATCTTCAGACAGTCTTCTGCTCATCCTCTTCTCCTCCCTTCGCTTCTTCTTCCTCTATCTTTTTAAGCTCCGGATCCTTTTCTTCCTCGTCCTTGCCTTCCGACACAATCGCACGTATTTTTTTCAGTGTCAGAAAAAACAGGATGCTGGTCACGCCCGCGCCGACCGCTGCTTCCGTAATCGCCAGGTCCGGAGACTCCAGAAGAATCCAGATGATCGACATGACCAGACTGTAAGACATGTAGATCAGGATTGAATTCAGCAGATTCTTTGAGAGACTGACGGAAATCGCGCAGACCAGAAGGAATCCCAGTAAAATACATGTAAAAATCTGCATTTATTATACCTCCTTATCATCTGTCGCCAATTTACCGGATTCTGTCGTATCCTTCCGGTCGTCCGGCAGGCTGCGCTCTTTCAACTCCGTCTCCAGATC
>JAJBVF010000554.1 GCA_020859965.1 Clostridiales bacterium | reverse complement strand
ATTTCCCCTGTTTCGGTCATTCATGAATACCTGTTGTAACAGTTTACATCTTTTAGACGTATGAGGAGGCGAAAAAGTTTCACGTATAAGAAAAAATTTTCAAATTTAGCTATTCTGTTCCTATCTTCTTTTTGCTTGCAAAGCTTGTTATTGTTTTCTGGATAATTACTGGTCAATTATTATCTACTCAGTTACACTTATCAGAGCACAAATTTGTCTGTCCTGTTACAACGTCTTCTGGAATATATTCTCAGGGCAAATATTTGAAGCAAAGTATGCGGGGGATTTAGCCCCGAAAAAAATAAAAAAAGCGTGGGACGTTTTTGCTGCTTCATCCGTCTAATATATGAAAGGGGGAAATGAGCATGGAAGAATTAGCCGAACTGGCTAAAAGGGCAACCGGACATGATGCCGACGCATTTACAGCATTGATGCAATCGCAGATGCAGAATATGTATAAAACAGCTCGCGCGATTCTGACGAATGAGTCAGACATAGCGGATGCGATTTCAGAGACAATTCTCACCTGCTGGGAAAAACTGGACCAGCTGAATGATCCGGCTTGGTTTCGGACGTGGATGACGCGGATTCTGGTCAACAAATGCAAAGACCTGATCCGCCAGGGAAAAAATCTATGTATGCCGGGAGATGTGCCAGAGATATCCGCAGCGGATTCCGGGTTCACAAATGCCGAATGGAATGAGGCGCTCGGCATGCTGGACGAAAAATACCGTCTGGTGCTGATGCTGTATTATGTGGAAGGCTATAAAACCAGTGAAATCAGTACAATTCTGAAGATAACCGAGAGTACGGTACGAACACAGTTGGCAAGAGGACGTGAAAAACTGGCACAGGCTGTTACAGGGAAAAAGGGGAAAGCCGCGCATGAGAAATTGTCTGGCGGCAATGGCGCGGCCTACGTCCTGCATCAAAACCCGATGCAGGACAAGTAAAGGAGGCAGAAGCTTATGAAAGAAATAAGAACAGATCACTGGAAGTTGGATGGCAGCCAGGGAAGTCAAAAAGATTCCGATAAAATCTTTAAAAGAGAATTAGACCCCGGAGAAATCATTGAAGTATTGCGAGGAGATATTGAGATTCCGGAAGCCGTAAAACAGAAAGCAAATGAATCATTTTCCAAAATACACCAGGAAACAAAAGCAAATGCGGATTCCGAGATTCCGGAGAAAGAGTCCATGCCTGAGAACGGATATATGCGTGAAAATCGCGAAAGGAAGGGGAACTCTTTGAACAGAAGCATCGCTGTCAACCGAGCAGTCGGACAGGCACAAAAAAACAATGGACGCTTTGGAGCAGGAAAAAGATACGCCCGCAAACGCGCACTGACTGTTGGAATCGCGGCGGCATGCGCAGTGATGATCTGCAGTGTTGGTGTGTTGGCAGCATACCGGCAATGGAGCCGCTCCGTAGAGAAAGGAATGCAAGCGGATGAAGAACAGCTTGCCGACCTTGAAGCCCAGCAAATGCTGTCTGTATCCGAAACATCTGTGACAGATCAGGGCGTGACGATAACATCCGAGGAAACCATAGTAGACAGCCATTATGCTTATCTTGTATTCAAGGTAGAAGGCTACACGCCGGAAGAAGGGACACAGCCGGAATTTACAAGTGTGGATGTGAGTGCTTCCGATGGAAAAGATCTGTATCTGGAAGGAAGCGGATCTACCTCCTGCAATTTCTATAACGGTCTGATTGTTGGCGAAAACGGAAAGGCTGTAAATGCGGACGGAAGTGAGATAAAAGAGGATGAAAATGGCAACTGGCTGCTGCAATATGTGCAGGACGACGGGAGTCTGGAATACTGTATTACCCTTTATTCCACAGTAGAAAATGCCTTTATCGGAAGAAATTTGCACATCGCATTCCAGGAGCTGGGTTCGTATATGGAAAATACGGAGGAAGAAATCAGAACGGACGTTGACGGTACATGGGATTTTGATCTGACTCTGTCCGGTTCACCAAACACGACAACCTATGATCTGGATGCAGTGCTTGGCGACAGCGGTGCGACCGTTATTCAGGCGATTCTCTCGCCGCTTTCCGCTACTATATATTATGAATTCCCTTATTCCGAATACACGGTCGAAGCTGAGGATGAAGACGGAATGACACGGATCACCACGCTTTTTGAAGAGGCGCCGGCATTTATCGGCTTCCGCATGAAAGATGGCACAGATATTCGTTATCTGACTGGCGGAGGCTCAAATGGCTATGATAACGACATGAATGATACCGGGAATGGCGAAAAAACCTTTTATCGAGTAATACAGGGCTACGGCCGTGTCATTGATGTGGATGAAATCGAAAGTCTGCTGTTTCTGAAATCCTATCCGGAGGAATCGGAAGATAGCGAAACAGTTCTTTCTGATGAGAATCTGTATATCGTAACGCTTGAATAATACTAAATGCAAAAATCGGAAAGAAGTATTTGGTAGCAGATATTTTATCTTTTTACCTCGCTATTTTGCGCATAAATAGTTATAATGCAACGGGCTGTAAAAAAAGCCCTTAACAGCAGGAGGTTCCTCGATTCGATCAATCGAATTCGAGGAACCTCCTCTTTTCCTTTAAATTGGCGCACATTACCCCTACCCCAGAAAAACTACATCTGTTGACTAT
>JAJBVF010000238.1 GCA_020859965.1 Clostridiales bacterium | reverse complement strand
ACTTCACCCATCCGACTTCTGGCAGTGCAAAGCCCGCACGTGTTAAATTCCGCGGCGGCGCAAGAGTCCCCGACCGGCAGGGTGCGGGAATAGCTGTTCGAGCCGGGATCCTCATCCTGCGGAAGGATATCGATCAGGATCTTATCTACATTCACGCGGCAGACCTTCTGATTGCCATGACCGGCGTGCTCATTCATAATAGAAACGATGCCGCTCTCCTCCAGCTTTTTGACATGACTGGTCAGGGCACCGTTGGTGATGCCAAGATGGGAGGCGAGTTCATTCATATTCATCTCTTTGTTTTCCAGAAGAAGTTTTACAAGACGGATACGGATCTCCGAGCCGAGTGCTTTGAAAATCGGTAATCCCTCATCCAGATTTTCGATATGGATCAAGTGAGCCACCTCCTTTTATCACTTAAAAATGGCATTCATTCGTTCATTATACCGAATTATGGTAAAACTGGCAACGGATTTTTTTCTGTTTTTACCTCACTTTTTTTCTTGCAAACTGAGCAGAAAACTATATAATATCATTTTGATTGACATACCGTGTGGGACTTCCGCCAGGCTGGATGATCAGATTTAAAAATGTATGCAAATGTTTGTAAGATTCGGAGGTATATTGAGAATGAGTAGTACATCTGCAGAACTGGAATACAATGAACCGTGGATCCTTCAGAGAGCGGATCCTTATGTGTACCGTCATACGGACGGGACCTATTATTTTACTGCTTCGATTCCTGCATATGATGGAATTGTACTGCGCCACTCCGCTACGCTGGCGGGGCTGAAGGATGCCAAAGAAGTCATGATCTGGAAAAAACATGACGAGGGGATCATGAGCATCCATATCTGGGCGCCGGAGCTGTATTATCTGGATGGCAAATGGTACATCTATTATGCGGGCGGCGACAAGGACGATATCTGGGAGATCCGCCCCTATGTGCTGGAGTGCGCGGATGAGGATCCGATCACGGGCACCTGGGTGGAGAAAGGAAAAATGCAGCGCGCACCGGAGGATGATTTTTCCTTTGAGGCGTTTTCACTGGACGCAACGATTTTTGAAAATAAGGGGCAGAGATATTATGTGTGGGCGGAAAAAGTCGGCGTCGGCAAGCAGATCTCAAATCTGTATATTGCGCGGATGTCTTCCCCGTGCAGTCTGGAGACCGTGCAGGTATTGCTGACTACGCCGGATTATGACTGGGAGAGAGTCGGATTCTGGGTAAACGAAGGCCCTGCAGTCATCCATCACGCTGGCAAGATCTATCTTACCTATTCCGCATCGGAGACCGGCCCGGAGTACTGCATGGGTATGCTCTCTGTGGATGAGGACGCGGATCTGCTGGATCCGAGAGTCTGGACGAAAGAGCGGTATCCGGTGCTGAAGACCGATCCCGGAAAAGGAATATTTGGCCCTGGACACAACTGCTTTACGACGGATGAGCAGGGAAATACAATCATGGTCTATCACGCGAGAACGGAAGAGGAGATCATAGGGAATCCGCTGTACAATCCGAACCGTCACACCATGCTGATGAAGATCGAGTGGGATGAAAAGACCGGCCGGCCGGTCTTTGTAAAGAAGTAGTACTCAATTCTGCCGGTACTGGATCAGCATCCGGATATGCTGGTTGTAGTCGCCGAATCCCTGACCGTAAAGCGTCAGACCGCGGGACTCTTCTGTGCCGGCAGGCACTTCAAAGCGCAGCTTCATCACAGACTGACTGTCAAGATTCAGGTCGTCCACGGTGACGGAGGAGATCGGTTCGCCGTCTATATAGCAGCCGGATCGGGTGATGGTCAGAGCTTTCAGAAGTCCGTACTGGTTCAGAAATCCATACCACCAGAGCGGATTCTGACGTCCGCGCCGGTCGCCGTAATCCCCGGGGGAGACCCAGCTTCCGAGCCGGGTGCCGTTCAGGGAAAAATAAATGCGGGAAGGCCACGCATCATTTACACCCGGAGCTTCTGAGGAAATCTCGAAGGTCAGGGTGATTTTTTCTATCTTCGTATTCCAATAGGAAGAATTCGGGAGAATATATTCCACATAGCCGGTGGTAAACCAGAGGATACCGGCCTTCACACTTTCCGGGTGAGCAAACAGGCGCGGTTCGTCGAGAGAGCCCAGAAACGAGGTGGTGGTCGCGAGTCCGCAGGTGGGCGTCACATCAAAGTCGGAATACTGTCCGATCGGGATCTCTGCCTGATAGAGCGGGAGACGGTCCGTAACATCGCCGAAATCCACCAGCAGCTGCGTCATCTTCGGATAGCAGCATTTCTGTGTCCCGTGTGATGCCGGTTCCTCCGCGATACGGATCAGACCGCTGGCTGCCAGTTTGCCGACATGAGGGCTGAGGGTACTTAAAGGAACGTTCAGCATTTTCGCGAGCTGCTTCAGTGTGATGCCGCTGTTTGCAATGATGAGCTTCAGAAGCTTTATACGGAATTCTGAGCTCAAAGCCTGGAATACTGGCAGACAATTCTCAAGAGAAGTCTTATTTTGCAATCAAATCTCCTCCTTTTTACATAAATTTCTTAAAAAAGAATTATTTTGATTTTCACGAACTGAACACAATTATTATAGCGAAAATGACCAAAAAGTCAATGAAATGTGGGGGAAAATTGTAATCCGGGTAGTAA
>JAJBVF010000505.1 GCA_020859965.1 Clostridiales bacterium | reverse complement strand
AATGGTGAGAGCTCCGTATGTATACGCACCGATCAGCATAAATCCTGCCTGTCCTAAAGAAAACAGGCCGGTAAATCCATTCAGAAGGTTCATCGATACCGCTACCAACGCATAAATGCAGCTCTTTTTCAACACAGTCAGTGCGATGTGCGTGGAAGGAAGCACCTGCTCCAGGATCAGCACGATCGCACACAGCGCCACAAGAAGCGCCGCGGAAATAATTGCATTCGTTTTCTTACTCATACCAGCGCCCCCTCTCAGACCTTATCTGTGGCTTTTTCGCCAAACAGACCGGTCGGTTTTACCAGAAGGACGATGATCAGGAGGGCAAACGTAAACGCATCCGAAAACGTTGTCCAGCCGAGGCCCTTGATAATATTTTCGCAGATACCAATGATAAATGCTCCGATCACCGCACCCGGAATCGAGCCAATACCGCCGAATACGGCTGCTACGAATGCCTTCAGACCCGGCATTGCACCGGAAGTCGGCACTACGGACGGATAATTTGTGAAATACAAAAGGGCGCCAATCGCAGCAAGAAAAGAGCCGATCATAAAGGTAATGCTAATGACGGAATTGATCTTAATCCCCATCAGACGGCTCGTCTCAAAATCATCCGCCACAGCGCGCATCGCCATTCCGATCTTCGTGTGGTTGATCAGCTCCATCAGAACAAATACCAGGATAATGGTCAGAATCGGCGTGATCACCGTCACGACCTTCGTCGTCGCACTTCCGATCTGGATGGAATCGGAGATAAACGGAATCGACGGAACGACCTGTGCCAGACCGCCTGTGATATACAGCGCCAGATTCTGCAGCAGGTAAGAAACGCCGATTGCCGAGATCATAACGGACATACGCGGTGCGCTGCGCAGAGGCTTATATGCCACGCGCTCTACCACAATGCCCAACGCCACTGTCGCCACGATCGTCAACGGAATCGACAGATAGAGCGGCAGGGATGCGGACGCATAGACAAGCACCAGCGCCGCCACCATGAAGATGTCGCCATGCGCAAAGTTGATCAGCCTTAAGATGCCGTACACCATCGTATATCCGATCGGGATCAGGGCATACTGTCCGCCGACCGAAATCCCGGCCAGCAGATAAGGCAGGTTTCTGTTAATAAATTCCATGTAGGTTTCCTCCCAGTGAAAGCCACTGCTTCGTCGCCGCCAGACGGAGACAAAGATCCTCACACTTCACTCTTTCATATAGAAAGAGGCTGCAGCCTGTGCAGCCTCCCTGCGTTTTACTGTAAAAGCGTTCTCGATGATGACTTACTGAACACCCTGCTCCGCTACGAAATCCCATGCAACGGTCTCGGTATTTGCTACCTTCACATAAGCGGTATCACGGTTCGCATCGCCATTCTCAGACTCGAAGGAGATCTCGCCGGTCACGCCTGTGTAAGTGGTATCCCAGAGCGCCTCATTGACTGCAGCCGCATCGGTAGAACCAGCATTCTTAAGAGCCTCAAGAGCTGTATAATATGCGTCATAGCCCATTGCTGTAACAGCTGCTACTGTATCGTCGCCGCCGTTGTTCGCCAGTCTGGTGCTGTCCGCATTGATCCACTCTTTGATATTAGCATCAAAATCTTCATTCGCGCCTTCCTGATAGAAAGTCGTCACATAAATGCCAAGGTCTGTACCCTCTGCCGCATTCAGGATCACGTTGGAATCCCAGGTATCGCCAGCCAGAAGCGGAACCTCTACTCCCTGGGAAGCAGCGGTAGCGATGATCAGCTGAGCAGCTTCTGTAGAAGTCGGAGCAAAGATAACGTCTACCCCTTCATTGATCGCGGTAGTAATGTAGGAAGTAAAATCTGCGGTACCCTCCGGGAACGTATCAGAGATCACTTCGCCGCCAAGTGCGGTAAATGCTTCTTCAAAATAGTAGCCAAGGCCTACGGAATAGTCATCGCCAAGCTTTGTCAGCACATAAGCCTTTGTCGCTTCGAAATTCTCAGAAGCAAAGTTTGCAAGAACAGTACCCTGGAACGGATCCAGGAAGCAGATACGGAAGTAATGGGTATTTCCCTCAGTCACCTGCGGGTTCGTACAGGTAACACCGATGACCGGAATGCCTGCGTCTGCAAAAATATCAGAAGCTGCAATTGATACGCCGGAGCCATAGGAACCAAGCACTACAGATACTCCGCTGCTTACCAGCTCGGAAGCTGCTGTCGGAGCCTTTTCTGTCGAAGACTCATTGTCTACGATCACAAGCTCTACATCATACTCTACGCCATCGATCTCAACGGTCGGTGTCTCTTCGTTTGCGTACTGGATACCAAGCGTCTCCTGCTTGCCGCCCGCTCCATTGTCTCCGGATGCCGGCTCGAATACACCAATCTTCACGGTCTCCGCAGATGCCGTAGCCACACAGGACAGGCACATCGTTGCGCAGATAAGAGCTGCTGCTAACTTTTTCATAAATAATTTCCTCCTCTTTCTTTAAGATGATATCATCAGTCTCCGGCTTCAAAGTATTCTTTTCACAAGCCAGGACCAAATCTGCATCCTATTTTATACCTTTTATGTCCGTATGGCAAGGACTTTTGTCTTTTTTTAACGAATCTCATTCGTTTCTCCTGCTTTATTAATCACTGATTGATATTCAGGAGCCCCCGTTGCTC
>JAJBVF010000513.1 GCA_020859965.1 Clostridiales bacterium | reverse complement strand
CCATAAAGTAATTCTTTATCTGGGTAGAAGACATAGAATATACCAGACGCGTTACGGCGAAGAAGCCGGCTTATATGGTGCCGGAGAGCAAAACCCTGCATGATACGGCAGATAATGTTGGCTCCAATATTGCCCTTGATGACGGACGATTGGACCGATACCGCTTTGCATACCGCAATGAAATGTACACAGCCCGCAAAGAGGGGCTGCGGCGCAGAATTTATCAGCGACTGCGGATCTGGATGCATATTTGGCGGGTAATCCGGTTTTCGAATGGAAAGAAGCGGGAAAAGATTCGTCTGATCCGGGAGGCTTCCAGAGAAGGGAAGTCATTCCACCCGGAGATCGAATATGTGACGCCGGTGGGGGAGAACGAGTGATATTTTTTCATACTGATTTTTAGAAAAGCGGGAGGAAGGCAACGTGAACGAGCGCGACAACGATTACAAACATCTGCAGAGAGAGCGGATGATCAGTCTGGCGGATCTGATCGAAGAGATCTGGCGCAAGATCTGGCTGATCATTATTCTGGCAGTAGTCTTTGCGGTTCTCTGTGCCGGCTACAAATATCTGTCAGACCGATCAAAGGCGGAGGCGGCCGCGAAGGCAACCTCGCAGGCGGCGGGCGATACTTCACTGACAGAGGAAGAAATGAGTGAAGTGAACAGTGTATGGAGACTGTATGATCAAGTGTCAGCCGCGGAACAATACATGACCGATTCGATCCGGATGAACATTGATCCGTATCACGAAGACCGCGTGACGATGCAGTATGCAATAAAGATGGAAGATGGCGGTCCGTCAGATCTTTTAGAAGTGTTTGAGACCTATGTTGAGGAAGGTGGACTGGGTAATGATCTGCAGGAATCCTATCCGGATGTCGATGCCATCTATTTAACGGAGCTGGTCTCTGTGGTAGGGGAGGATATTTTGCCCGACACTTCCGGCATATCATCTGAAGCAGAGTCGGAGGAGATTGTCCAGACGAATTCCATCTTCAGCGTACAGGTTATAAATGGGGATGAAGATGAAGCCGCCCAGCTGGCCGATGCGGTGGAACAATGCATGAACTCATATGCCAAAAATTTGGGGAATCAGCTGGGAGCTTTTAGTCTGACCCTGGTAGATCGATCTGCCGCACAGGTATATGACAGTACATTAAAGAGTGAGCAGACGTCGGTATTGACGGATCAGATCACGCTTCAGAACCGCATTACTACGCAAACGGAGAATTTTAGTGATGAGCAGACCGCGGTGCTGGATAACCTGCTCGCATCCGGAACAGACTCAGAAGATTCGAACAGTGCTGCAGAGGTTCCCGATGACAGTTCAGCGCAGACCGAGGCTGCAGCCAAGGTGCATATCAGTGGACGGTATATCCTTTTGGGTGTGGTCATCGGCATCGTGCTTGGGATTATTATAATCATCCTGTACTACCTTGCCCGCGGAACGTTAAACATTGCCCAGGAGATGCCGGGAGAATTCGGTATTTCCGTGTTCGGGCAGATACATGAGAAAAAAGTGAGGAACCCCCTCGTTCGGGCATGGCGCAGAGTGGTCTATAAAAAGAAACCGCTTCCGCTCGAGACCGAACGGCAGATCGTTCTCGCGAATCTGAAGACGTTCTGCAAAAAGAATGGAATAGATCACATCCTGTTGACCGGGACCGGCTGGAATCTGACGGAGAATGAGAGCCTGCAGGAAATTCGAACGGCACTCGCCGAAAATGGGATTGAGGCAGAGATTGCCGGAGGACTTCCGGATTCGCCGGAGACGCTGGAACTGCTCTTAGCTGCTTCTCCCGTAGTCTTGGTAGAGACTCTGCACAAGTCTTATTACAGGAATGTTGTGCGTGAGACGGAGCTCTGCGTGGAACAGGGTGTGCAGATGGCAGGGGCGATCGTACTTGAATGAGGAGGCATCCGATTTAACATGAGTGGATTTAACATATGCGTATCCGGGCTCGGATATGTGGGAGCGAGTCTGAGCGTGCTGCTCGCACAGCATAATAAAGTGACGGCGGTGGACGTGCTTGAATCAAAGGTTCAGAAGATGAATGACCGGATCTCGCCGATCCGGGATGAGTATCTGGAAAAATATCTGGCAGAGAAGGAGCTTGACCTTACCGCTGTGACAGATGGCGAGAACGCGTATCGCGAGGCTGACTTTGTGGTCGTTGCGGTTCCAACCAATTACGATCCGGACTCAAATCAGTTTGATACCTCTGCCGTGGAGTCTGTCATCGGACAGGTGACGGCGTGTAATCCGGAGACCATTATAGTCATTAAGAGCACCGTTCCGGTTGGATATACGGAATCGATCCGAAAGCAAACGGGAAGCCAAAACATTCTGTTTTGTCCGGAGTTCTTAAGAGAATCAAAGGCGCTTTATGACAATCTGTATCCGAGCCGGATCATTGTCGGCACGGATCCGGAGGATGAGGGATTAATGGAGAAGGCGCACACGTTTGCGGGGCTTTTGCAGGAATGCGCACTGAAGGAGGAAGTGGAGACTCTGTTTATGGGATTTACGGAGGCTGAAGCGGTCAAGCTGTTCTCCAACACCTACCTGGCGCTGCGGGTGAGCTATTTTAACGAGCTGGATACCTATGCGGAGATGAAGGGACTGGATACGCAGGCGATCATTCAG
>JAJBVF010000419.1 GCA_020859965.1 Clostridiales bacterium | reverse complement strand
TCCAGTCTGAGTGTCCGAAGATATGTGTAAACGCTCTCACCCATGTCATTGGAGAAAAAATTGCCGAGTGATAAGTCATGAACAGCAGTCTCTGTGAAACTCCATCCGTCAGGTAATTCAACAGTGTTGCAATAAAGCTGATTGCTACCAGGCTCAATATGAGCGGAGCATTGATCGTAACTCTTAATCTCTTTTTCATACTCTGTCTCCTACTGCTATAAATGATGAATTTTCACAACTTTAAAAGGGTCTAGAGATATTCTAATACAAACCTACCAGCATTCCACCAAAAACAACATAAGTTATAAAAATATTTCAGCGAAAATTACGGAAATCTTTTTCCTGCTAATTATTTCATCTGCATCACTCAAAACCTTCTACCTGTTTTGGCATCATACTGCCAAATCCATTTGTATGGATAGTCACTTTTCCTTATACCTTCTCCGATAATAGTCCATCGTCCTGTAATCGATAATATCCTTCATATGCCGTACAAACGCAGGTTTCCCAACAACATCTTTCAAATCACTGCGTAAAGCCAGCGCACATCCCTGCCGTTCCACAAAAAAGCCTTTCCCCGACTCTTTCAGAAAGTGGATCGGATTTGTCTTTGCATTACTCAAATGCTGCCTGTCCGTAATTTTCTGAAATTCTTCATATGTAATGCCCTGGCGCAGATCCTTCCAGTTTGTCCCCGTTTCAAAAAATTCTTTCCAGGCATGTAATACATCTTCCTCCGAAACTTCCATTTTCACGTCACCGTTATTATAAAAAGCCATCAGTATGGGCATTTTATAGGATTTCTGCATATTGGTAGTTTCCAGCAGAGACAGGAATTCTCTTCCAATTCCATTGTAGATCTCCTGTTCTTCCTCGTCCAAATCATCCTTTTCATGCAAGTAAGCAAGATATCCTCTGAACGGATTTTCCTTCGCGTGGCTGATGCACATCCGGTAAATTCCGTCATCCATTCCTCGGAACAGTTCCATTCGAGTTGGAGTTTTTCCGCTCAGCGATTCTTTTACCGAGAAATATTCCGAGCGTATCCTTTCCTTAAGAGACTTCCCTTTTTTCTCCATCTCCTGAAAGAGCTGAATCAGCTTCATGTCAAAATCGACAATGCATTCTTCCGGAAATTCGAAATCGATCGGGTTCTTTTTCTCTCCCGCATTTCCATCTTTACCTGAACCGGCCTGTTTCCCGGATTTCTTTCCATGCCTGTCCGGTTCGCTTCCCTGTTCGCTGAGCAGATAAATCGTATTCCCCGCTTTTTGATAATTTCCAATGAAATCCAGCACGTTCAGGTACTGTTTTCGCCTGCATTTTCGCAGGCCGCGGCCGAGCTGCTGCAAAAACACGACCGGAGATTCTGTCGGGCGTAAGAACATTACCATATCAAGCTCCGGGATGTCGACTCCTTCATTAAACATGTCGACTGAAAAAATGACACGCAGCTGTCCTTCCCTTAATTTTTTCACAGCCTCCCGTCTGTCCATCGAATATGCACCGGCAGCGTTGCTATAGACTGCTGCGGACGGAATTCCACGTTCCGAAAAATCTTTTGCCATTGCTTCCGCATGCAGTCTGGAACAGCAGAATCCCAATGCTCGCCGGGAATGGTATTTCCTGTAATACTGGTAAATCAATTGATAACGCGCTTTGTTATTCAGATAAATATTCTCCAGCTCCGCTTCCACATAATGCCCCCGCACAGGACGGAGGCCACTGTAATTCGTCTCATCATAGACGCCATAATAATGGAATGGAACCAGCACACCTCTGTTTACCGCATTCTTTAATGATAATTCATAAGGAACATTGTAATCGCAAAGTTCATAGATATCCCGTCCATCCATCCGATCCGGGGTTGCAGTCAGTCCAAGCAGAAACTGCGGGTGGAAATAATTTATGATCCTTTTGTAGCAATCGTTTGCTGCGTGGTGAAATTCGTCAATCACCAGGTACTCGAAATAATCCGGCGCAAAATAATTCTTATTCAGATACTGAGAACGACCAAGCGTCGCCACCGAAGCAAAAATGACCGGTTTATCTGTCTCTTTGCAATCTCCGTTAAAGAAACCATAATCGTCCGACTGCCGGACATTCTGAAATGACTGCGCTGCCTGTAACAGGATTTCCTGTCTGTGCGCTACAAACAGTACGTGCTGATACGGTTTTGAATCAAAAGCTGCCAGATAGGTCTTGCCTCCCCCGGTAGCCACATGAATCAGCGCCTTTTTGGCGCCCTCCGCGCGGCTGGCTTTTAAAGCATATAAGGCTTCAATCTGCGCACCTCTGGGCTGAAAAACAGAAGGAACAGCACCGGCAATCCGGTTGAAGTGTTGATCAGCGTTTGAGTCGAAATGTTGATCGAGATAAAAACTGAGATCATGATCACGCTCGTTATCTTTCTCGTTTTCCTCTTCTTCATAGCGTTCCAGATCCTTCGCAACCGCAGGACGCCGCCAGGACCGCGCATACTTTTTTAATTCCGCATCATCTATAATAATCGAATGCTGATAAAACAGATCTTCAAATGTGGTATAGAATTTATGAAAGCCTGCCTCATTCTCGCTGCTGCTGAATCTGTAATTCCATTCAATTCCGGAAGTCAATGCGCTCCTCGACAGATTCGACGAGCCTATGTAT
>JAJBVF010000091.1 GCA_020859965.1 Clostridiales bacterium | reverse complement strand
AGAACACCAGCCTTCCAAGCTGGATACGTGGGTTCGATTCCCATCACCCGCTTTTTTGATGCGCAAAGTCGGGTAAGAGGCGCATATGGCAAGGTGTGATGCAGGGCTCAATATTTGCTGCAGAAACAGAGATCAGAGGAGAATTTGACATGTACAGACAGGTGCCTATATCAATCGATTATCCTTTATCAATCCGCCCGATGAGGGAGATCAACGGCTTTCCGGTAAGACCGGGCTTTTACAATATGAATGGAGCAATGGTTCTGGATGCGGGGGTAAACTTTACAGTACACACCCGGGACGGACAATCCTGTGAGCTTCTTCTGTTTCACAACGGGGAGGAGGAGCCGTACGCCGTTCTGCCATTCCCGGAGGAGTATAAGATTGGCGATGTCTACGCGATGATCGTGTTCGGACTTGATATCGACAAATTTGAATATGCTTATCGTGTGAGCGGCCCTTACGATCCGGAGAAGGGGCTGATTTTTGACCGGAATGCGATTTTGCTGGATCCATATGCGCGGGCGGTAGCCGGGCAGAGGCAGTGGGGCGTGAGAAAGACAGACAGTTATCACGCGCGTGTCGTGCGGGATACTTTTGACTGGGGTGTGATGCCGCAGTCGAAAAAAGAGCTGTGTGATCTGGTGATTTATGAGCTGCATGTGCGGGGCTTTACGCAACATCCTTCCTCCGGTGTAAAACATCCCGGTACCTTTGATGGGCTGCGCGAGAAGATTCCTTATCTGAAGGAGCTTGGGATCAATGCGGTGGAGCTGATGCCGATCTTTGAGTTTGATGAGAACCGTGACGCCAGGGAGGTAAATGGCAGGAAGCTTCTCGATTATTGGGGCTATAATCCGATCTGCTTTTATGCGCCAAACTCGAGCTATACGACTATGGACAGCTCACAGAAAGCCGGCGTTGAGCTAAAGATGCTGATCAAAGAGCTGCATGATAATGACATAGAGGTGATCCTTGACGTGGTTTTCAACCATACCGCGGAGGGAAATGAGCTCGGTCCGATGTTTTGCTTTAAGGGTTTTGACAACCGCGTTTATTATATGCTGACCCCGGATGGGAATTATTACAATTTCAGTGGCTGCGGCAATACGCTGAACTGCAATCATCCGATCGTACAGCAGATGATACTGGACTGTCTGCGCTACTGGACGATCAATTACCGGGTGGACGGCTTCCGGTTTGATCTTGCGAGTATACTGGGGCGCCATGAGGATGGTACACCTCTGAACAATCCTCCGCTTCTGCGCAGCCTTGCCTATGATCCCGTACTGAGCAATGTCAAGCTGATCGCGGAGGCCTGGGATGCCGGCGGCATGTATCAGGTTGGAAGCTTTCCGGCGAGCCGGCGCTGGGCAGAATGGAATGGCAGATACCGGGATGTGATGCGCTCCTTCCTGAAGGGGGACAATTTTGCATCGAGAACCGCGGCATCGAGTATTGCAGGCTCCGGCGATCTGTACGGAGGTATTTATGAGGAAGGCAAAGGAAATTATGTGGGTTACAATTCCTGTATCAATTTTCTGACCTGTCATGACGGCTTTACGCTTTATGACCTCTACTCCTACAACGAAAAGCATAATGAGGCAAACGGCTGGAATAATACAGACGGTGCGAATGACAACCGCAGCTGGAACTGCGGTGCGGAAGGAGAGACGGACGACCCGGAAGTGATCCGGCTGAGAAGGCAGATGATCCGCAATGCCTGCGCCGTACTGCTCTGCAGCCGTGGTACTCCCATGTTTTATGCGGGGGATGAGTTTGGTAATACGCAGTACGGCAACAACAATGGTTACTGTCAGGACAATGAGATTTCCTGGCTGGACTGGAGCCTGCTCACAAAAAATCATGAGCTGTTTGAATTTTTCCGGTTTATGATCAGCTATCGTTTTCGTCATCAGATCATCCGGAAACGGCTGCCGGATGCAGTCTGCGGGATGCCGCCGCTGCGTGTACATGACGCAAATGCGGATGTTACAGACATTCCGGAAGGGGCGAGGACTATCGGTATCAGTTTTGCCGGATATGACCGTCAAAAGGGACGGGATGACATGGTCTATATTGCGGTGAATTCTTACTGGGAAGATGTGCAGATTACTCTGCCGTATATTCCGGGAGGCGGAGCATGGTATCTGAGTGTGAATACCACGGGCGATGAATTCGGAAGATATTGCTATCGGGATTTTGAAGAGCGCAGGATGGATGGTTCTTTTCTGATGCGCGCGCGTTCTGTGGCAATCTTTACGGGCAGGCCATACTGAAATATGTGAGCCGAAAACCTGTCCGGACAGATGGAAAGCAGACAGGATTTTTCAGGAGGGCAGGATATGATGAAGACAATTCAGGTTCAGTATCTGAACGATCAGATCAGGCAGCTGGAATATATTGGTGGAAAATCGGACTGGATCGATCTGCGTGCCGCCGAAGAGATCACGATGAAAAAGGGGGAATTCCGCCTCATCCCGCTGGGGGTGGCGATGCAGCTGCCCAAAGGCTATGAGGCACATATCGTCCCCCGCAGCTCTACGTTTAAAAATTTTGGAATCATCCAGACTAACCATATGGGTGTGGTGGATGACAGCGATGCCGGACCGCACGACTGGTTGTATATGCCGGCCTATGCGGTCCGGGATACCGAGA
>JAJBVF010000452.1 GCA_020859965.1 Clostridiales bacterium | reverse complement strand
CTCATCCATATGGAGCGACAGACGGTTGATATTCAGCGTCAGCCCTGCGCCCATGCGGGGAGCGGTCATCCCGCTTCTGCTACTCTTGTTGCTGCCATGCTTGTGGTTCTTGTTCTTCTTACTCATGATCCTTATCCTCCTTAATTTTCTCCGCTGATCCATCAGCTGGTTTTTCTGTCTCTCCTGCATCCGAGCCGTCTGTGTTCCCCTGCTTCCCTTCGCCATGCTCGAACACGGCACGGAGCAGGTTGTCTAACGGCTCATCCGCATATCTCCAGATGATGATGTTCACGCCACATCTCGAAGCCTCCATAATCTCAGCCCGCATTCCCTCAGAGATGCGGTTGCCGACAACAATAAGGTCCTTGCAGTACTTGATGCATTCCAGTCCCAGCTCAAGACCCTCGTTGCGCTCCTGCTCAACTGAATCACGCAGGAATCGGGTGAAATACAGTGCCGGCGCGATGGGGATTCGGTCAAAAGCAGCTGCAGTTCTGCAGGCACGTCCAAGCCGTCTGATATTCTCTTTCAGCTCCGCCTGTGCCTTATCCGGGTCATCCGAAGTCGGACGGTACGGAGCACAGATGTATGCCAGGCTTCTGGGTCTTCTATCCCTGCGGAGGATTTCATCTTCGTCCCCGCCGGTCGCTTCGTTTTCGGCTTCCTCGTCCGGGGTTTCTTCCGCCGGAGTCTCTTCTGTTTTCGGATGGGTTAATAACTCATCCTCTGCCTCTTTTCTGATTTTTTCGTTCATTTGATTTCCTTTCTCCCTTACGGGGTTGCTGTGTTTGTTGTTGCTCTGTTTGTTGCTGCCTTTCTAAGTCATAGGCGAGAGTTTGGAGCATTTCTTTCACACAATTTTTGCTGCTTACTGATTTTTTTCTCTGGGGATTGGTACACCCCGGACGAAAGCCGCCAGGGTGTACCGAATTGGTCATTGCTTCTAATAAAGATGCCTTACAGGGTTTCCGGCAGATACTCTTTCATGGTTTCCTTCGCGCTCTTGAGCCTGCGGGAAATGGTCGGCTCACTCAGGCCCAGTTCTTCCACAAGCTCACATCCGTTGCGCTGCTCAAAGCAGATGGTGATGAACACTTCGCGTTCTTCCTTATCAAGGGCATTCAAACCCTCTTCCACCATCAGACGGAAGTCCATGTTCGGGAAGATTGCAACCGCCGACGCGATACGGGACTGCTCCGTGTCAAAATCCGACTCATCAGCCCCATAGACAAAGTCAAGGGAAGCATGATAATTCTTCGGAATCTCCTCACCCGGATATTCTTCTCCCGGATGCTCCTTTTCCCACTTTTCCCGGAGTTCCTTCTTCCACTGCTCCAGGGTTTCCTTCTCTTTTTTGGAAAGTGTGGGCTTGACGTTCTTATTGTTGTTGTAGACAATCCGGTCGTCATCTTTATGGAGACCATCAATCATCTCTTCGGTGATCTTGACTTCTGAACCATCGTCGTTTCTTACCACGTCTCCGGGATGCAGGTCGTTAATCGTCTTCTTACGCCACTTACCTTTCCTGTCCTGTACATAGGTAAAATACTCGTAGTGGCCTCTCTCGCTTGTTGGTGTCTTTCTGAATTGCATTTTTTGCCTCTTTCTACCGCCCGCTGGTTCGTCATTGGGCGGCGGAGGCAAAAAGAAAACCGGTGGTCTGATGAGACTCACCGGCTGCATGTCCTTGGAAAATGGGCGCAGCAAAGCTACGGTGGTCAATCAGAATTTTTCGAACTGTACCCACTCCGGGTCTGTCCTGGTCTTTTCCTTTTGATCCACCGCCCAGCTTTATCGCGCGAACTTCCGCTTGGCGGATTTGATGTTTATAGGATGGAGCCGTCGCTCCTCCTTTTGGTTGCTGCCGGACTCCCTCCGGCCAGGGTTCTAAGTTGATAAGTACAATCGTCTGGCTCATGCTTCCTGCCGGTGCCAGCCCACCGGCCTGTCCGATTGGCTAACTGCTGTCAATCGCCATCACAGCGTCCTCCTTTTCTGATAGTGTTGTAGCCGGATCATCGGTTTTCCGATTCTCCGTCTGATTTCATATAAGGTTTTCTATTTGCCCCATACAGACAGATAAATCCTGGGGATTTATAACCTGTCGGTGAAAGAAGATGTCCTTCTAAGTCATAGGCAACGGTTTTCCCGAAAAATTTCACACGAATTTCGGTGAATTTCATTTTTTTCATTTCTCCCCTCACCTACTGCCGAAAAAGTCAACTCTCTACTATCCACTGGACAAAAATTCTCGTTTTGAGCGGGAATTTTAAAATTATCTTCTCATGATGTATTTCTCCCGCTATCTAAAGGACAGGTGCTTTCGAATTTCGTACTTCTTACCTCTCTATAACTTAAAGGACAGGAAAAACACGAAATTCAAAAAAGTGGGCAAATTTTTTTGAGAAATCCCTCAACAATTTGAGAAATCCCTCAACAATAGGATAGCTATATTATAGATTCTTCCTCTTCATCTGTAACTGACATGGAATGGGGGTAGAATGGACATGAAATGGAGTTAGCCGAAACAGAGATGGTGATTCAGATAGTGTTTATAACTCGGCTCAAATTCGTAATCTGCTATGACAGGGTGCCTCGCCCTCAAAAGGCATAAAAAAAGAGCCACCCACCAAAATGAACCCACCCCTGTCAAGTAGAC
>JAJBVF010000565.1 GCA_020859965.1 Clostridiales bacterium | reverse complement strand
GGTCGATGAAAGAGCCGGTGCCGCCTGCGCAGATACCGTTCATACGCTGCTCGACATTGCCGCCCTCAAAGTATATGATTTTCGCATCCTCGCCGCCAAGTTCAATCGCGACGTCGGTCTGTGGGACGTAATGCTCCAGCGAGGTCGCCACCGCGATCACTTCCTGCACAAACGGCACATTCAGGTGATTGGCGAGCGTCAGTCCGCCGGAACCGGTGATGACCGGGGCTACCGTCAGGTCGCCGAGTTTTTCGGAAGCATCTTTTAAAAGCTCCGAGAGCGTCTCCTGTATATTGGCGTAATGCCGCCGGTAATCAGAAAACAGTAATTCTTTCTCCGGGCTGAGCACGGCTACCTTGACTGTAGTGGAGCCGATATCAATCCCGAGCGTATGTAAAGAAAGATTGGAATTCTTTGCCATAGACATTGCAGATAAATCTGCACCCTCCTTTGTAATGCAAACCATAGTAAGCGGCAATCGCCGCTTTCACATTTCGCAGCTGTTTTAACCGTTGATAAACGGTTGCCGCTGGCATACAGCAACGGCGCAAGGTCAAACGACTTTCGCCGTTTACTTTTCTATACATATGCTGCGAAACAAAAATATCATGCTGTATTATAGTACAAAGAGAAAAGTTTGACAAGCCGGGTTTTCCTGGCTTTCCGGCTGATATCCGGGGAACTGCAAAAATCTTTCGGAGAAATCGGTTGCATTCCGGACTTTTTCCAATTATACTTAAGGTCTGTCACAGTGACGGATAGGGGAGAAAGGCATTCCCATATCCGGGTTGGAGGAAGAATTTATGTATAAGATCATTAAAAAAGATCATCTCGCGAAGCGCGCGGTTTTCGAGACGGTACACGGGACGGTTCAGACCCCGGTGTTCATGAATGTGGGGACGGTCGCCGCAATCAAGGGAGCGGTGGCGACGACGGATCTGTATGAGATCGGCACACAGATCGAATTGTCGAATACCTATCATCTTCATGTAAGGCCGGGAGATGAGGTCGTGAAAAAAATGGGCGGCCTTCATAAGTTTATGAATTGGGAGCGGCCGATCCTGACGGATTCCGGCGGATTTCAGGTGTTTTCGCTGGCAAGTATGCGGAAAATAAAGGAAGAGGGCGTGACGTTTCAGTCGCACATTGACGGCCGCAGGATTTTTATGGGACCGGAGGAGAGCATGCAGATTCAGTCAAATCTGGGTTCCACGATTGCTATGGCATTTGACGAGTGTCCATCCAGTGTGGCGGACCGGAGCTACGTGCAGGCATCGGTGGACCGCACGGCGCGCTGGCTAGTGCGCTGTAAGGAAGAGATGCAGAGACTGAATGCTCTGCCCGATACGATCAATCCGCATCAGATGCTCTTTGGCATCAATCAGGGGGCGATTTATGAGGATATCCGCATCGAACACGCCAAGCGGATCGCGGAGCTGGATCTGGATGGCTACGCAGTTGGCGGGCTGGCGGTCGGGGAGACGCATGAGGAAATGTATCGTATTCTTGATGAAGTAGTCCCTTATCTGCCGCAGGACAAGCCGACGTATCTGATGGGAGTCGGGACTCCAATCAACATTCTCGAGGCTGTATCGCGCGGCGTGGATTTCTTTGACTGTGTGTATCCGAGCCGGAACGGGCGGCACGGACATGTGTATACGAATGATGGAAAATTAAACCTTTTTAATGCAAAATATGAGTTGGATCAGCGCCCGATCGAAGAGGGCTGCGGCTGTCCGGCCTGCCGCCATTACAGCCGCGGATACATCCGTCATCTTCTGAAGGCGAAGGAAATGCTTGGCATGCGGCTGTGCGTGCTGCACAACCTGTATTATTACAATCACCTGATGGAAGAGATACGCGAAGCGATTGAACAGGAGCGCTATGAAGCCTTCAAAAAAGAAAAAATTGACCGATATCTTCAAAAACCGTAAAAAAATGCTTGATTCAGGGAGAAGGATTGTGTATTATGGTAAACAGTCAGGGACAGCGGCAAGTATAAAGCCTGTCCCGGAAATTACCAGAAAATCAGGAGGCACTCAATTATGTTGAATTTATTAACGGAATCCACCGAATCTACCGGCAGCGGTATGCTGGTTCTTGTCATTTACATTGTGGTGATCGGTGTCGCGATGTACTTTTTTGCGGTTCGGCCGCAGAGAAAAGAGCAGAAGAGGATGCAGGCTCTCATTAATTCAGTAGAGGTAGGAGATACGGTAGTCACGACCAGCGGCTTCTATGGAGTGGTCATTGATCTTACCGAAGAAGACTGCATTGTAGAGTTTGGAAGTAATAAAAATTGCAGAATCCCGATGAAAAAATCCGCGATCGCGGAAGTGGAGAAGGCCGGAGAGGCATAAAGTTTCAGATGTTACCGACAAACGCTATGCGTCAGACTGGCCGCATAGCGTTTCTTTGCAGGAAGGAGAAGAATCATGAGCTATAAGATCGCTGTGATCCCGGGCGATGGTATCGGTCCGGAGATCGTAAAACAGGCGCGGCGGGTACTGGATCAGGCAGCCGCCAAATTTGGATTTGAACTGGAATATACGGAGCTTCTGATGGGAGGTGCTTCCATCGACGTAAATGGTGTGCCTCTGACAGATGAGACAATCGCTGCGGCGAAGGCCAGCGATGCGGTCCTGATGGGATCGATCGGCGG
>JAJBVF010000494.1 GCA_020859965.1 Clostridiales bacterium | reverse complement strand
GTTGAATGACGGGGCTTTGCCCCTTATTGAATTTTTTATGGTAGGAGGAGAAATCATGAACAAAACATTTAAAAAGCTTTTAAGCGGGTTTATCTCGCTGTCAATGCTTTGCTCCATGGCGGCAATTCCCGTTTTTGCCGACACTGAGCTGCCGACCGACGGTCTGATTGTAGACATCACCTTCGATGAGGATGGTGCGGGCACAGGCTCGTTTACGGCAACAAAGGGCGGAACGGTCAAAGAGTACGGCGACGTTAGTTACGTCAGCAATTACGACGGCACGAGCAACGCTTTGAGCATTTCATCAAATTCGGCAAGCAATTACCTTGAGCTTGAGGACGGTCTTTTGGAGGGCTGCGAGGCGGCTACGGTATCTTTTTGGATTAAGCCGTCAAGCGGCTGGGCGTTTATGACAACGCCGGACGAATCGCAAACATATTTATACGAGCATTATCTCGGTATGCTTGCAACATCGTCAAGCTTTAAAGCCGAAAATTACAATAACAGCGGAGCAAGACCCGCCGATATATACGTTTACGGAACATACACGGATTGGCAGTATGTGACAGCCGTTTTTGAGGCGGACAGCACCAAGGTATACATAAATGGCTCTCTTGAGGCATCGGACACTACCTCGTATGACATTGAGTCGCTCTTTACCTCGGACGCATCAACATGGATCGGTCACGGCAACTGGGGCAGCGGCGAGGGCTTTGCTGGTACGATGGACGATTTTAAATTGTACGGCAGAGCGCTTACGGAGGACGAGATATCCGTTCTCGCGGCAGACGCGATAGAGTATCAAAAGGAAAAGCTTGTAGAGGAATATAACTGCCTTGATATTGACACACAGTTTTACGCAAAAGATGAGCTTTACTATACCGAAAACGACAATGATATTGAATTAACCGTGCCGTCGTCAAATCAAAAAAGCGCGGTTGCGATAGGCGCGTCATATTCGGACGGCGTTCTGACAAGCGTTTCTATACAGGATATGGAGCTTGAAGTCGGAGTAAACACGCAAACCATAACAGGCGTTAAGCAGAACGAAAGTGATACGGTAAAGGCGTTTGTATGGGACAGCGCGGACGGAATGCAGCCTGTAGCGGACAATGTCGGCGAAAAGGTATTTGAAGTAACGAACGGCGGAACGGTTACGGTTCAGACCACCGTTACAAATTACCTGCCAACAGAGCGCACTCTTACCTTTGAAATTCAAAGCTATGACGCGAACGGTCAGGTTATATCGGATTCCAATGGGGAATCATCCGCGCAGACAGTGGGCGTTATGGATACAGCAACATTTGAAACCGAGGTTGAAGATACGGACGGCGTTGCATATTACGAGGTTGTCGTAACCGATACCACATCGGACGAAACCGCTTATTGGTATACCAACGGCGTGTACGATGCCGGTTATCTGCCGGTATCAAATGTGTCCTTCCCCGACGCGTCACCGGCGGACAGTGCATATACCACCGAGGGTGTACATGACCCGACGATATTCAAGGATCCCGTATCGGGAGTGTACTATGTGTATTCATCGCACAATCTTGTTTACACGTCAACCGACCTGATACACTGGACGGAGCATGATTACACAAGCACCGTTACAGTTCCCTCCGACGCGAAAGCGTTTATTGAGGCAAATTATTCCAATACAACGGTAAACACCACGTACTGGGCGCCGGATATTCTATACAAAGCTGACGATGAATATCCGTACTGGTTCTACCTTTCAACCTCATGTGGTCTTGGCGGCAGAAACTCGGTTATCAGTCTTGTAAAGGCTAAGTCGCCGGGTCTTTGGGACGGTGAAACCATTGACGGAGGCGTTGTTATAGCAAGTAAGGAAAACAGCAATTATAACACAAACGCTATCGACGCTAATATTTACACCGATACGGACGGAAAAACATATATTATTTGGGGTTCTTTCTGGAAGGGTATACATATTGCCGAGCTTGACACCGATACGGGTCTCGCGGTAGGCGTTGACTATACCTCGGACGCGACAATACTTGAATCATGCAAGAGCTTCGGCACAAGATTGTATTCAACTCCGGGCGGCGTGTTCGGTCCCGAGGGTCCGTACACGGTTTACAATGCGGACACGGGCTACCGCTATATGTTCACATCATACGGTTGGCTCGGAACAAACTATAATATAAGAGTTGCAAGAACGGACAAGACCTTTACCAAGATTTTATCCGACACGTCAACCGCGCACAGACAGCTGCTTGACCAGGAGGACAGACCGGTGGGTACAACCTATGCCGACCAGGTAAAAGAGGGCGGCTCTCTTGATGAGCTTTGGGGATATAAGATGTCCGGCTCGTTCCGGTTGGGCGACGGCATCGAATATCTCGGCAGCGGGCATAACAGCGTATTCCAGGACGATGACGGTCAGTGGTATCTTGTTCAGCACTGCCGTAAGGTAGCGGACGCGACAGCGTTCTTGCAGGTTAAGAAAATCCTTTGGACGGAGGACGGTTGGCCGGTTATCTCGCCTCTTGTATACGCGGGCGAGGAGGAGCAGACAATCCCCGAGGAAATGCTCTACGGAACATGGGATTTGGCAAGCGTGGGACATACCATTCTCGCGGACGGTGTAACCGACGTAATCAAATGCACAAGCTACGACGCGGATTTTCCGGTACATTCA
>JAJBVF010000426.1 GCA_020859965.1 Clostridiales bacterium | reverse complement strand
CTTTATCACGCTCCACGCAGTGGAGAATATTGCTCTGATGGAGGATGGGCCGGTGCGCTCTTTTGTGGGCGAATATGAGCCAGAGGAATACATGCTGAACCCGGGCAAACCGGTTTCCGTGGGGCCGTATTCCGTGTCCAACTACGTGATGGAGGGCCGGAAAAACCAGCTGATCGCACTTCAGAACGCGAAACAGGTCATTCTCGATGTGGCGAAAGAATACGGACAGATTTCCGGAAGAACCTATGGTCTGTTTGAGGAATACCGGACATCAGACGCTGATTATATCATGCTGCTGATCGGTTCAGCGGCCGGAACCGCCAAACAGGCGGCGGATGAACTGCGGGAAGAGGGAAAAAAGGTCGGTGTGTTAAAGCTTCGCGTGTTCCGTCCTTTCCCGGCGCAGGAGATTGCGGAGGCGCTGAAAGGATGTCAGTCGGTCGCAATCCTCGATCGCTGCGAGAGCTATAACGGACACGGCGGTCCGTTGGGCGCAGAGGTTCTGGCAGGATTGTACCGCAGCAGGATTTATATTCAGACAACGAATTATATATACGGCCTCGGCGGACGTGATTTCACAACAGACGAGGCGAAGGAAATATTTCTGGCGATGGAAGAGTCCGCGGCGACCGGACAGCCGATCGAGCAGTATCAGTATATCGGATTGAGAACGGGGGAGGTTTCGGAAAATGGCTGAGAGATATGATTTCAAACAGGTGATGAGCAAACCGGAACGTCTCGCTCCGGGACACAGGAGGTGCGCCGGCTGCGGCGCAACCATCGCGGTCCGTGCGGTTCTGCGCGCCCTCCATGAGGGAGATCAGGCAGTTATCGGCAACGCGACCGGCTGTCTGGAGGTGTCATCCTTTATGTACCCTTATACATCATGGGAGGACAGCTATATCCACAACGCGTTTGAAAACGGCGGCGCGACTCTGAGTGGTGTTGAGACCGCATACCGGGCGCTGCGCAAGCGCGGCCGTCTTCCGCTGGATCAGACCTTTAAATTTATCACCTTCGGAGGCGATGGCGGCACCTATGATATCGGCTTCCAGTCGCTGTCCGGAGCGATGGAACGCGGGCATGACCTGGTTTATGTCTGCTATGACAATGGCGCATATATGAATACCGGCATCCAGCGTTCCTCCGCGACACCGATGTTCGCGGACACCACCACCACGCCGGTGGGCACACAGTCCAACGGAAAGATGCAGAATCGTAAGGATCTGGCCTCCATCATTGCAGATCATGATGTGGCTTATGTCGGACAGACTACGATGATGGGGAATTTCTCCGATATTCACAAAAAGGCGGAGAAGGCCATCTACACAGAGGGTGCCTCCTTCCTGAATATCATGGCTCCCTGTCCGCGCGGCTGGCGCTATGAGACAGCGGATATCATGAAGATCTGTAAGCTGGCGGTGGAGACCTGCTACTGGCCGTTGTTCGAGGTAGAACATGGAAAGTGGAGGCTTACCTACGAGCCGAAAAAGAAACTCCCTGTCGAGGATTTTCTGAGAGAGCAGGGCAGATTCAGGCACCTGTTCAAACCGGGCAACGAGGATCTGATTGTTCAGTTCCAGAATGAAGTGGATCGGAGATGGGAAGATCTTCAGTATAAGTGCGCGAGATAGGAAAACGCGGGAGCTCGAAGAGCGGAGCGATGGGCTTTCATAGATGTTGGTGCGCTGCGACAGCAGCGCATGCGTGATCAGTAACGCGAGGAATTGTACTGGCTGCTGCCATTCATAAATGCCTGACATCCTGTATCCTGAATCAGTTACAATGGTAAAGGAAAATGAAAGAAGGAGGATATGGGAAATCATGAGTCAGGTTTACGGATATATCAGGGTCAGCACACAGGAGCAGAATCTGGACAGGCAGCTGATCGCAATGGATGAATATGGGGTTCCGAGGGAAAATGTTTTTTCGGATCATGGCTTTTCGGGAAAGGATTTCAACCGTCCGGCCTACCGGGAGATTATAGCGAAGCTCAAAGCAAGGGATACGCTTGTCATCAAAAGCATTGACCGCCTGGGGCGCAATTATGATGAAATCATTGATGAGTGGCGGCTGATTACGCGGAAAATGGATGTGGACATTGTCGTTCTGGATATGCCCATTCTGAATATGCCGATTTTGAACAGCAAAACCGGAATCACGGACGTGACATCGAGACTGATCAGCGCCATCTTTCTGGAGGTGATCAGCTGCTTTGCACAGCTGGAGCGTGAGAAAATTCACGAGCGGCAGAAGGAGGGAATCGTTGCAGCGAAGGCAAAGGGAGTGAAGTTCGGGCGTCCGCCGAAAGAGCGCACGCCGGAGTTTTATAACCGGATGGGTCAGTATCTGGACGGAGAGATTACGGTCAGGGAGGCTGCGGATTTTCTCGGCATATCACACTCTACCTTTCTTCGATGGGTAAAGGAACAGACAGATCGGGAAGTGGCGTGAGAATTTATCAAAGAAAACAGAATTTCCTGATGCGCTCCTGTACAAATCAAAAAACCTGCTGCATGATGCGACATGCAGCAGGTTTTGCTTTTGCTGAAAACGTGTGAAAGACAGAAGAATTATTATTATTCTTCCTCCTCCGCCGGCTCCTCTTTTGCGATATGGAAGGAGATCAGCAGATCATCCTGATGCACGGAATCACCCTGCTTGACGTA
>JAJBVF010000495.1 GCA_020859965.1 Clostridiales bacterium | reverse complement strand
CCTCCATTTTTATGGATACTCGCATTGGCTTTTCGGCTCGGATAGCGTTGTGCTTAGTGATGTTTTCAATGAGCAATTGCATGCAGTAGGGTACTACTTCGCGGTCTCCGGCAGTCTCTTTGCCCTCGAAATCGACAAAGAAACTGTCATGATATCTAATTGAAAGCACATTGATGTAAGAATCCAAAAATTTCAATTCGTCTTTGACCTTTACTCTCTGCATCTGTTGTTGAGACAGCAGATAGCGATATACTTGCGAGAGCGACATGATGAATTCGCGCGACTTTTCTGTGTCGATGCTGGTCAAAGAGTAAAGGATATTGAGCGAATTGAAGAGGAAATGCGGATTGATTTGCACCTTGAGCATGTCAAATTGCAAGCGTGTAGCCAGATGCCTCTGTTTCTCATCGCGCAATATCGATTCGCGATAATGCATAATGAAGAATACTACCTCGTTGATCAAAAGCATCAAGAAATCATTAATCAGCGTCCCTGCCCAATCGACATTTCCGTGGCGATGAAAAATCCATAATTGCACCGCCAAAAATGTTCCATTCACCATAGTCGTGGCTACAACTGATAGTCCTATGTCGATTGTGGCCTTAAGCCATTCGGCCTTGACTCGTGCCGTCAGCCGAAATACGATGACAGTGTTGAGTACGAAGAGAGAGAAAATGGGTAAGAAATTATAACCTATTCCTTGCAGCAACACTGACAGGTTGTCATAAGGAAAGATGTCATCAAAGGCTACCATATTGTAAAATGTCTGAAACCAGGCATAATACACTATGACACCCAACAGATACCAGGCCATGCGCTTGACTCTTTCCTTATGCTCCATCTCGCTTAGAGGATAGTTAGGGCACAAAGTTACAAAATTAATTTCATTAACCATTGACAAAAGGCATAAAATCGGGGGCGATGCCCGCTCAGGTATCGCCCCCATTCGGGTTTTATGAGAAAAACTTTACTTTGGTGTTAAAACTCATTTTACCACCTTGAGTGTGCGTGTCGAGCCTTCGCTCATCACCTCGCGCTTGATGCACAATCCTCGATAGTCCTGACCCAAGGGTCGACCTTGCAAGTCAAAGTATTCTATAGCCATTGGGACTGAGAGGTTGGATTCAATGCTCTGCACCTTATCCCAACCCTTTTGGATAGTGTACATCGAGGCATAGCCAACATATATCGAGTTAGCCACCGATCGAGCACTCAACACCAAAGCCTTATCGCCAGCGGTAGAGAGATTAGATATGAAATAGTCGTCATTCACATTGGGGATGCTCTCTGTTACGCTTTTGCTGAGCAATTCTCCCTCCTTACTTATAGCCGCCACCATCTCAGCTACGGTTGAGCCGTCTGTCTCGTAGCCAGCAACCACCAAAGCATCTTCAGCCACTGACAACTCTAAGGCGTAGGTATAAATCGAGGATGATAGGTCGGTAGACCAAAGCGCATCTACTGTGCCCGATGATAGTCGCATCACTCGACCCACAATAGTTGTGGTGCCAGCCGGGGTAAGGGTCCCTACCAAGATGGGATCATCATCTACGCCGCTGACCGTCTCAAAATATCCCAAGCAATCCGTCTTCTGCTCATCCATAAGTTCACCCTCGGCATCAAGCAGAGCATAGTAAGCATAAGCATTGTCGACCATGCCCACAGCATAGGTGCGCCCCTCGCTATCGCTCCAAGCATCAAAGAACTCTCCATCCATAGCAGTAGCGATCGCAGTCTCATACACTATCGTGCCATCTGCCTTGATTTTGGCTATGCAGGGATGGAGTGAATAATTTGAGTCATAGTTGTATCCAAATACCAATATGGCGCCATTTTGATCTATTTTGGCATCATAAGGGGTAAGATTTGAGGTGATAGGTACAAATACCGAGGCATTGGTACCGTCGAATGCGACTTTCTCGATGATTATGGCTCTATTCCACATATTATCATATCCCGATGATATAACCATGACCTCATCCCCCTCCAGCCACGAAGCACAAAGCTGGGTCGCAAAATAGGAATCAGTCGGTAGGATGTTGGCGGCAACCAACTCTCCATTTGCAGTGAAGGAGGATACGACGGTTGGATACTCATAGTAACTGGCGGTTTGACCGGCGCTGACCAGAGCAATAGAGCCGTCAGCATTGATGTGCACAAATCGGCCTTGCCCCTGGAGGTCGTCTCCGCATTTACTGCTCCACAATAGCTCCCCTTTGGCATCGTATTTGCCCAAAGCTGGCTGAGAGCTGATAGTGAGAGCAATGTAGGAGCACCCATCCTCTGCGATAACTCCCGTACCAGGATAGTCGCAAGGCACGTATCCACATTCGGGCATAGAGCACCACAGATGCTGCGAGGGATCCTCTATATCATAGGTAGCAAAGAAGGGAATATTGGCATTCGAACCGTTGCCATCACGCATATAGCCTGAGAAATAGAAGGTATCCTCGGCAAATGATGACATCTCATCAAAGGTATAGGCATAAGCGTATCGATCATTAACTATATCGACCATTGATGAAACGTATTCTCCTGTCTCGGCTGCCAAGCGATACCAAAACACCTTGAAATCCCCCGAATGGCCACCGGCTACGAAGTCACCGTTCTCAGCTACTCCCAGGGTATATGCAAAGCCATCGCCAATACTTGTTTGGCCCAGTCCTGGCA
>JAJBVF010000406.1 GCA_020859965.1 Clostridiales bacterium | reverse complement strand
GAATACAGATCGTATAGTCCTTCCCCATCGGAATCACATCGCAAAGGATCCTGATGCCGCATACTGATATTTCAAAATTTTTCAGCACCTTTTCCATCCGATCACTCTCCATTTCCACCCAACTTCATGGTATATTGGCCTCAATGAAATCTACAGTATAAAATGCCAGACACAGAGATTCTTCTGCCTTTCAGTTCCACCGCCGGAACCCTTCCATCTCAATTCCGAAAGGCTGCAGCATTTTTCCGACCATATGACGTTCCATATCGCTGACATTGATTGGCTCCTGTCCGTTCATATAATAAGTAATCACCGGTGGCATGACATAGACATTGTGCAGACGGGATACCGCCAGCATATTTTCCAGATGAATCGGACTGAGCGGCGTCTCTCTTACTGCAAGGATCAGCTTCCGCTGCTCTTTGATCGTCACATCCGCCGCCCGAAGCAGCAGATTCTCACTAAATCCGTGAGCGATACCGCTTAAGGTCTTCATCGAGCATGGCAGCACAATCATGCCTTCCGTCAGGAAGGTTCCGCTCGCGATAGCAGCTCCGATATTAAAATTATCATAGCAGACATCTGCCAGCGCGCGAATCTGTTCCGGTTCAAATCCGCTCTCCTGCTTTGCAGTAAGCTCCGCTCCATAAGTATACACCAGATGTGTCTCGACATCCGGTATTTTTTTCAATTCATTTAAAAGGCAAACAGCCAGAGGAAAGCCGCTGGCGCCGCTGATTCCCACGACAATTCGTTTCATAGTGTGCCTCCGTTTGCATCTATACATTAAGTTAAAACCATTGTTGTTTTCGGAATTCACTTATGTTAATGTTATCATAATAATTCTTTTCCTGAAAGAGAGGTGTTTGTAATGATGTACCCATTTATGACACTCAATGACGATACGGAAATCACCCATTCGGAAATGAAACCCGACGGGCGAGTGAAGGTTTATATTGAAACCCCTGATCTGCAGGATGGATTTCATAATGCAGTGTGCTGGCTGCCAGAATACAAATGGGAAAACGTGAATGGATATTCGGAATCAGAAATGCATTATTTAAAAAAACTGATAAAAGATAATGCACATCTGATTCTGGAATTTTCTCAGGAGGGAGGAATTCTGAATGCCACAGCTGTTTAAAATTGGCTCGTACATTGTTTATTTCTGGTCTAATGAAAATGACCCTCTTGAACCCATTCATGTTCATATTGCAGAAGGCCGTGCTTCTGCAAATGCCACAAAAATCTGGATCACCAGCACCGGCAGGGCTCTGCTCTGCAATAATAGTTCAAAAATACCTCAACGAACTTTACGGGCTATGATGAAAGTAATCGAGGCAAACAGCGAAGCTATCATCGATAAATGGTATGAACAATTTGGCGAAATCCGATATTTCGTCTAACTCCGGCAGATATCCAGCCACATTTACAGCCTCGCATCCGGCAGCCCGCAGAACGCATCTACCGGCGATACGCCCTTGAATTCGCTCTTTCCGAGCAGCTTGTCAATGACCGCCTCGATCATCGGACGATGACAGCTGTAGGCATTGATATACGTCTTGACGCGCGGCACATCCTGCAGATGGTAGGGATTGGAGAAGGATACAAATATATACGGTTCCTCTTCTCCATGGCGCGGCACATCGAGCGCATGCTTCTTCGCCCAGAACAGGCGCACAGCCGTCTGGTTCGAGGCATGCTCACAGTTTGCCAGATAGAGCGTCAGGCGATCCTTTGGCAGATCTTTCGTCCCGTGCAGTTCTTCTTTTTCGATATCAAAGCGCTCTGTCTGAAATCCCGCGTCCTGCAGCAGCTTCTCCGCAATCGCGGTCATACTGCTCTCAATTGGATAATCCTCATCTCCCGGTGCCGCCATACAGCCTTCCGTGATCTCATCCTTTCCAAGCGTCACCAGACGGATCAGCGGAAAACGTTCCGGTGTCAGCGGCAGCACATCCTGATTGTTCTTCACCAGCGTGACACACTTATCGGCGCACTCCGCCTGCCACTGCCTTGCCTCTTCCTGTGAAAGACCGGAAGACGGCGCTTTGCCAGCCACCTTCGCTTTAAGGGCGAGCGTACGCTTTACAGCCTCATCCAGACGTTCTTCCGTAAGGAATCCGCTTTGCAGCGCGTCCAGCATATACTGATAGTCCTCATAAATTCCGGTCGTAAATACAAGCATATCGCAGCCGGCCATGATTGCGGTCGGAATCGCCTCCCGCCGCGGCATCGCCTGTGTAAAGCCGCTCATGATCGTAGCATCGGTCGTGATCACACCGTTAAAGCCAAATTTTTCACGAAGGACTCCGGTCAGCAGTTCCTTGCTCAGGGAACCCGGCAGACAGTCCTCAAAGCGCAGATTCGGATTGATATCCATCGCCACGTTTGGCTGCACAATATGCCCTACCATAACACTCATCAGACCGTCTTCGATCAGCTGCTGATAAATCGCGCCGTAGCTCTCATACCACTCCTTCGCAGAAAGGCTGTTGTAGGTCGGGTGCAGATGCTGATCGCGAAAGTCCACGCCGTCTCCCGGATAATGCTTCGCGCAGGCCGCCATGCCATTTTCCTGCAAGGTACGGACATACTGCGAGCAGAAGCTCTTTACCAGCTCAAAATCCGAACCGCAGGTACGCACATTCGTGATCGGATTCCGATAATTCA
>JAJBVF010000059.1 GCA_020859965.1 Clostridiales bacterium | reverse complement strand
CTGATTACCTGCGCTCCCAGACGCGCCGGATCTGCGTTTGGGTTATAATACACGAGCAGATACTGGTTCAGCAGCATCACGGAAGCGGCTCCGATGCAGACCACCATATGTGTCCGCAAACCCGCCTCATGCCGCTTCCTGCCGCGCTCGAATCCGATCAGAGCAGAGCATGCCGTGGCGAGACAGAATCGAAACAGGATGGCGGGAAATGTCAGATCCCGAAGAGGATCAAAAATCGCAAGCATGACGACTGATCCTCCCGTATTTCTTTTCCACACAATCCTGTCTCATATATGAGTCTCCTCTTTTCCTGTTCTCTACCCGTAATCCGCGCATCTCCGGCATTCAGTTGAATTTATAGCTGCTACTGGAATTGAGCATAAGCGGTCACCTCAGATGACTGCGAGAAAGAATATGTAAGTGACTGCGCTGCGCTGAGCAGTGTACTCCCGGCATCATCCGTGTAGAATCCTGTGAACGAGGCTCCCTCAGGCGCAACTGCGCTAAAGGTATAGCTGCTGCCGCTTGTCGTCACTTCAATCATACCGTTGTCAGAAGCGTAGAAACTCACAGCCTCATTTGTACCGGTATATCGAATATAAGCGCTCTCTGCCGTCACATTCTCCGCCGTATTTCCGTTTATAGTGAGTGTTCCGTAGCATCGGTCTACATACAGACCGCGATATCCGCCGTCCAGTGTATTATTTGTCAGTGTCAGGTTCTTGACACGTATAGCGGAAATCATCATCTGCGAATCTGTATCGGAGGTGTTTGTGATCTTATTCCCCGTGATCACGATATCCGATACTTCGCCCATGTACTCTGCTTTGTCCTTACCCACACGGATCGCGCGCGTATCGGGATCGTCTATTTCAAAGGTATTGTCCGTGATAGTGATGCGTTTGTTCAGATCGAGTTCGTCGCTCGTATTGCCGACGCAGAATACATTGATAAGTACGCTGGTACCAGTCCGGAAATTTGTGCTTTCACGCTTGGATTTTTTGATAAAGGTATTTCCCGTGATTGTTACGTCCTCATATCCTGCGAAGCGAACCGCACCGTAAGCCATGTTATCGAATGTATTATTTTCAATAATGATATCATTGCATTTTTCAAAATCCGCTTTCTGACTGTGAGTTCCGATAGCTACCATCGGCTCGCCGCACTTATCACTTGCGCCAAAATAGCAGCCTGTGATCGTCACATTGGTGGTCGCTTCCCATGTTTCGTTGGCAGCGTAGGGAAATCCTGCTGTTGAGCTGGACTCTATCTGAATATATTCCTTCTGAGAATTTTCCGAATCCGACTGGGATGCCGGAAGCGACTGCCCTATAAATGTGCAATCCTCGATCAGTACTGTATCGCAGTTGCACAGCTGAATTGCGTGTCCGTTAAACGAATCGCGGAATGTTACACCGCTGAATGTAACATTCGTTGCATAGCCCATCGCAAACGCACCCGTCGAGCTGACGACCGCAGGCAGGTTAACAGGCGCCGTCTGCGCCGCATTCAGTTCTCCGTTCATATCGATAGTCCCGCCGATAAAACTCAGATTATATATCCTCTCCCACTCGCATGCCGAACCGCTCCCTGTATATTCACCATTCATAAAGATAATACTGGTGCCGCTTGAAGTGTTAATCCCATTGAGTATAGTCGCGTCATCGTCCATATACAGCGTGAGGTTGCTCTTTAAGATGATCCATGTCTCTACCCTGTAGATCCCTGCCGGCAGATAAACAGTACCGCCATCCTCATATGAAGTGACTTCATCGATCGCAGCCTGCAGAGCCGCCGCATCGTCTGTTATCCCGTCGCCCACAGCGCCGAAATCAAGAATATTGACCGCATTGTCTCCAAGCCCCAGAGTGAGCCATTCATCCGTCTCTCCGTCCGAACTTGGCTCCGACGCATCAGCTCCTGTCGTCCCTTCGGCATTCTGGTTGCTCCCGCAGCCGACCAGCAAGCAAATGCAGAAGATCACACCCAAAAACAGATAAATTATTTTTCGCATAATTGTAGTCCACCTTTCTGTTTTTCTCTGTCCTCTACTCCTCAATATCAAACTTCTCCTTCCTGTAGGCTTCAAGCAGTACCGGCCAGTCCGTCTGCAGCACATCCACGCCACGCTCCATCAATACACCCCAGACCTCATCCGCACTATGCAGCAGAGCCCTATCGTCATTCAGATCGCCGTAGCACACGTGCTTAGGCAGATCGCTCATACTGAGCGTATTGATCCATGCATAAAGCCCCAGTCCATGAAGCCATCCGATCGTATCCGGTGCAAACAGCTCATCTTCGTTCGTCCTGGCGATAATCTCGACGCCGACCGTATTAATATTCTGGTAACTAAGAACTTTTTCAATCTCCGAACGGTTATACGCAATCGGCATATACATAAACTTGTCAGGGTAATCCTCAAGTAGTTCCAGATACTCCGTCCGCACCGGTGTCTTTAACACAGCCTGGCGCAATACATGAGGATATTTGCTCATAAGCTTAAGTGTCTCTTTCAGGTCGCCTCTCGATGCGCGGTCTATATTAATCAACGTTTCACGGGAAAAATTTTCAAACAGATCACGAAGTCTCTGCGGATGAATACCGCTGTGCAGTCCCAGCGAATTTCCATACCCGCAGGCATCGATCTCTTCTGAGCTCATCGTCATTATATT
>JAJBVF010000551.1 GCA_020859965.1 Clostridiales bacterium | reverse complement strand
TCAACCGCCATATCAATTACGGTGAGGTTGACCAGTACATGGATTCAGACCACCATGAAGCGATTATCAGCCATGAGGATTTTGATGCTGCCAACGCACTGGTCGCACAGAGAGCTTCCGAAAAAGGCATTGAAAAAGGAAGCGGTAAATACCAGCAGCGCTATGCATTCTCTGGAAAAATCATCTGTGGAGAATGTGGCAACACCTTCAAGCGCAGGATTCATACCTGTACTACCTATAAGTATGTCGCATGGACCTGCAATACTCACCTGAAGGACAAAGCTACCTGCAGCATGAAATATGTAAGAGATGATGAGATGAAGGCTGCATTTGTAACGATGCTGAACAAGCTCATCTACGGACATCGGATAATACTTTCTCCTTACCTAAAAGCTCTGGAAAATTCTTCTGGTGACGAAGCAATCCAGCGTATTCAGCACTTGGAGCTACTTCTAGCCCAAAACAGTGAGCAGAGAGAAACCTTAACAAAACTGATGGCGCAGGGCTACATCGACCAGATTTTATATAATCAAGAAACAAATGCACTGCTCCTACGGGCAGAGACTTATCGCTCTGATATCGAAGCAATCACCATCTGCATGACCGGTGACGCAGCCAAGGTTACAGAGACGAATCTTCTGCTCCACTTTGTGTCTCATACCGATATGCTTACATACTACAGCGAAGAGCTTTTTGAAACCTACGCGGACCGTATTGAAGTGATAAGCAGAAATGAGATTCGCTTTGTAATGAAATGCGGACTGACATTCACAGAAAGGATTGGTGATTAGATGAGTCACACACCCTTTGGCTATCGGATTGAAAATGGTATCGCAGTGATAGACGAGCCTGCCGCCACTAAGCTCCGACAACTCTATACGAATTACCTGAGTGGCATGTCCTTATCAAAGGCAGCTGCAGAAGCCGGAATTCCAACCTATCACGGCACCGCTAAGCGATTGATGGAAACAGCCCATTATCTTGGCGACAGTTTCTATCCTGCCATCATCGATAAGGAGACCTACCAGAAAGCACAAGAAGAACGCAAACGTCGGGCCACAAAGCTCGGACGAAATAATAAGCAAACACAAATGAGGGAAATACAGATACCTACTCACTTCTATATGAAGGATGGTGTTGCCTTACATGATAACCCTGTAAGGCAAGCAGAGTATCTGTACAGCCTCATAGAAAGTGAGAGTCAATCATGGGAAATGTAATGTTGATTCCTGCAAGACGACAAGTTGGAAGCAACGCTCGCAAGAAGGAAGAAGAAAAACCAAAGCTCCGAGTCGCAGCATACTGCCGTGTCAGTACCGACAGCGATGAGCAGGCTACTAGCTATGAAGCTCAAGTAGAACACTATACAGAATATATACAGAAGAACCCGGATTGGGAATTTGCCGGAATCTATGCCGATGACGGTATCTCCGGCACTAACACTAAGAAACGTGAAGAATTCAATCGAATGATTGAGGCTTGCAAAGCCGGAAAAATCGATATGATTGTTACCAAGTCTATCAGCTGCTTTGCCAGAAACACACTTGACTGCCTGAAATACATCAGATAGCTCAAGGATATGAACATCCCGGTCCTGTTCGAGAAGGAGTCCATTAACACGATGGATGCCAAGGGCGAAGTCCTTATCACCATTATGGCGTCACTGGCACAACAGAAATCGCAGTCCTTGAGCCAGAACGTGAAGATGGGCATCCAGTTCCGATACCAACAGGGCAAGGTACAAATCAACCACAATCGCTTCCTCGGATATACAAAGGATGCGGATGGCAACTTAATCATCGACCCGGAACAGGCTGAAATCGTAAAGCGTATTTACCGAGAATACTTGGAAGGTCTCAGCATGGATAAGATTGCAGCCGGTCTGGAGCGTGACGGTATTCTCACCGGCGCAGGTAAACCTAAATGGCATACCAGCACCATCAACAAGATTCTCAGAAATGAGAAATACATTGGTGATGCCCTTCTCCAAAAGACCTACACCACCGACTTTCTGAATAAAACCAGAGTCAAGAATAACGGCATTGTCCCTCAGTACTATGTGGAAGGCAATCGTGAAGCCATTATTCCGAAGGAAATCTACCTGCAGGTTCAAGAAGAGCTGGTCCGCAGACGAGTGATCAAGACCAGTGCCAATGGCAAAAAGCGCAGCTACAGCTGTAACCACTGTTTCTCACAAATAGTCATCTGCGGCGAATGCGGCGAAATGTTCCGAAGGCTCCATTGGAATAACCGAGGTGTCAAATCCATCGTCTGGCGCTGCATCAGTAGGCTGGAATCCACTGGACTAGAGTGCCATGCAAGAACCATTAATGAGCTGGTTCTTCAGGATGCCGCCGTCAAGGCAATCAATCAGATGCTTGGTGACAAAAGTAGCTATCTGGCACAGCTCCAGCTCAACATTGCCTCAGTCATCCAAGCTTCGCAGGCCACTTCCGTTGAGAACATCGACGAGAAACTGATGGCCCTGCAACAGGAACTCATCCAGAAAGCCCGGAGTAAAGAAACCCACGACGAGATTGCCGATGAGATTTTTAGGCTCCGAGAGCTCCGCCAGCAGACCACCATCGACACCGCTGCAAGGGATGAGCAGATAAAGCGAATCAACGACCTGGAGGATTACATCGCACAGCAAACCGCCCACCTTACCGAGTTTGA
>JAJBVF010000299.1 GCA_020859965.1 Clostridiales bacterium | reverse complement strand
TATTTTTTTCCTCTGAGATACCGCCTCTCCGAGGCGAATAGTTTAGGCTCTTGTTTGCTCTTCCTACCCCACCCAGCTACGCTTCGCTCCGCTGAGTGGGGTTAACCAAATACCGCCTCTCCGAGGCGAGCAGGGTTGGCAAATAAATTCTGTACAAAGTTACAAACAATTTTCCATACCCCAAATGTTATTCTTTATAAAGAATAGATGTCATAACCATGCAATAAAGAATAGATGTCATAACCATGCTTCAACTCACAATCATCCCCGAACATCCCTTTGCAGCGTGGCTGCTTGATGTGATCGATAGGTTTCTCGACCTACTGGGCCTCAATCGCCATCCCGCTGTCGAGCAAGTAGTGTATTTCTTGCTCATCGTCATTGCGTCATATTTTATTGGTTGGCTCATCAAGACCATTATCGTAGCCATAGCACGCAAAATCACCAAATTCCATACCACTGAGATAGGACAGGATTTGCTGAAGCAGCAAACCCTAAGCCGTTGCGCTCACTTCATACCTCCATTGGTGTTTTTGAGCTTGGCTCCATTTGCCTTTGAGCAGAAGTCAGAAATCCTGACTTTTATTATCAATCTGTCGGTAATCTACTTGTTCCTGACCATCGGCATAGCCATCAACGCTATCCTCAAGTTTGGATTCATGCAATAGAATCAGCGGCGAAACCAGCGCAACCTGCCTATCAAGGGTATCCTCAACTTGTCGATGGGCATCGTATGGATTGTGGTGGTAATCATCTGCGTGTCGATCATCGTACACAAGTCGCCAGCGGCTCTGCTTGGTGGCTTGACCGCATTCGCCGCCGTGGTGATGTTGATATTCAAGGATAGCATCCTTGGTTGCGTTGCCGGGGTGCAACTGTCGAGCAATGACATGTTGCGCGTGGGCGACTGGATTGTGGTGCCAAACACACTGGCCAATGGCGTGGTGGTGGATGTGACGCTAACAACCGTCAAGGTACAGAATTTCGACAACACCATGGTGATGGTGCCACCGTATTCGTTGGTGTCTAATTCCTTCCAGAATTGGAGAGCCATGAGTGATTCGGGCGTAAGGCGCGTGGCGCAGTCAATATATATCAATCCCGACTCAATCAAACCGCTGACCGATGAGATGTTGGCGAATATCACTAAGAAATTCCCCGAAGTGCAGCCGTTTGTCGACAAGATGAAAAAAGACGGCAAGACTGTCGCATGGGATCCGGGCAATGCGCCCGTCAACGGTACCTTGGAGAGTAATATAGGCCTATTCCGCGCCTATATGGTCACCTATCTGCTGGCCAGTCCGATGATTGCTCACGATCAAGACTTGATGGTTTGCATCCAGCCCATGAGCCCCGAAGGTGTGCCATTGCAAATCTACTGCTTCTCGGTCACAACACAATGGGAGGCTTTTGAGGGCGTACTCAGCGCCGTCATGGAGCATGCCATGCTGGCCAGCTCGACCTTCGGTCTCGAAATCCTCAGTGCCGACCACCTCAGCGTCGACACCCCCGACAAGAAAGCATAAAAGGCCCAGGTATTCTCTTTGGCCTCAGAACCAAAAGTAAAAGTTGCGACATTTGTTTTTCTCAAATAAATGTCGTAACTTTGTATCTGTATATCACCCATAAACACAAACAGATATATGGATGTAAATAGATGGCGCCAACGCTTAAACAGTTACTCTAAGGCCCTACAGCGCTTAGAGGAAGGTCTTATGGCTCTCGAGCGTGCCTTATCTTCTGACTCGGAAGTAGATGACTTGCTAAGAGACGGGGTAATCCAGCGCTTTGAGTTTACTCATGAATTGGCTTGGAATGTCCTCAAGGATTACGCTGAATATCAAGGCTACACCAACGTGCGCGGTTCGCGCGACGCAATCCGTTTAGGTCTTCATCTTGATTTAATCAAAGATGCAGAGTGGATGACCGCCATAGAGGATCGCAACCTCACTGCCCATGATTATGATGAAGAAAAAGCTTCAGAAATCTATGAGCGTATTCATGACGTATATTTTCCTCTTTTCAAGGATTTAGAGGCCACTATGATTTCCCTTTTATGATTTACGGAGTAAAAGAAAAAGACTGGAATCTTATAATCAGTGTTTTCTCTGCCAATCCTCGGATTGAGGGAGTGATTCTCTATGGCTCAAGGGCCAAAGCTACCAATAAGCCTTTTAGTGACATTGACTTTACTTTATTAGGTAATTCCCTGAGCAGAAAAGATTTGACTGATGCCTACTTGGCATTAGATGATCTCCCTCTGCCCTATATGTATGATATTTCCATTTACTCCCAAATAAAAAATCAAGATTTAGTAAAAGAGATAGAAAAAACAGGTATAAGAATATATTAGCTATTACTCTAACCCCTCCTTATGAAAAAAACAGTATCAACAATCGCATGCCTTGCTGCTTTGGCAGCTGCTACAACTATGTGCACCAGCGAGAAAAAACAAGACAACGCACTCCTGTCAGAGTACACCACCGAGTACCAGATTCCGCCATTCAGCCAAATCCGGTACGCCGACTACCTGCCCGCTATGCAGGCTGGCATCGATGAGCAGAACGCCAACATCCAGGCTATAATCGACAACCCCGAAGCTCCGACCTTTGAGAACACAATCGTGCCTCTCGAGGCCTCAAGCCCTACGCTTGACCGTGTCACTATGGTGATGGGG
>JAJBVF010000199.1 GCA_020859965.1 Clostridiales bacterium | reverse complement strand
CGCCTGAATACCGGCGCCGCCGCTCGAATCACTCCCGGCGATCGATAAAACTGTGTTCATTCCGCTGCTCCTGTAAATATTTTATAAATAGTACCCGGAAAGGGCAAAACTCAATTTTTAATCATATCCTTAGAAAGACGCAGCAATTCCGCCGAAGCTGCGCGCACATCTTCTGCCGCAAAAACAGCCGAGACGACTGCAACACCGCTTACACCGCTCCCGGCAAGGGTCATCAGGTTTGACTGCGAAATCCCTCCAATCGCGACGACCGGTATCTGCACAGAAGCACAAATCTCCTGCAGGGTTTCATACGACAGAGCAATCGTATTCGACTTTGTACCTGTCGGAAATACCGCACCTGCTCCCAGATAATCTGCACCCCGTCTCTCCGCTTCCACTGCTTCTTCCACCGTATGCGCAGTCACTCCAATGATCATTCCATCTCCGACCTGTTTCCGGACTTCATCCGGACACATATCATCCTGTCCGACATGAACACCGTCTGCCTGGCAATTCTTCGCGACTTCCAGATTGTCATTAACAATAAAAGGTACCCCATATCGCCTGCAAAGCCCAGCGATTGAAACTGCTTCCTCCAGGAACTCCTCCTCCGGAAGATTTTTTTCCCGAAGCTGCACGCAGGTCACACCTCCCTGCAGGGCCGCTTCCACCTGCTCATACAGTGTGCGGCCTCTCAGCCATGTGCGATCTGTGACCGCATATAACTGCATGAAAAATTTCTCACTTCTCATAGTTTGCCTTCCTTTTTGACACTGCCATGATCACCGCCAGTCGTTTTCCAGTTCAATATTATGAGAAGAAAGTCGCTTCTCATAATCTCCAGAATCTGGCGATTCTGTCGTTAACTTATCGGGTGAGAGTACGCAAGCTCTCCGCTTCCGCTCCAGTCGGTGCTAAACGAGCGCCACTGGCGCTCAGCACCCTCTCCTTCCGATAAGTTATGTTATCTCACCGGCATCAGCACATGTCTTACGTATTTTCACGGTACTGGATTTATATGTCAGCATATACTGTATCTCGCTTCCTGCTCCAATTCCTCTGGTGTCAGATGATATACCGCATCAATAATGAAATTCCGGTAACTCGCATTGCCATCCAGTGCGCTCAGACGTTTCTGCGCTTTCTCTCCGCACACACCCATCGCGCATACGGCCGCCACTGCTGCGGACAATTCCTTCCCGGCCAAAGCAGATAATTCTTTCACGGCAACAAAAGACAGTTCCTTCCCGACCGCAACAGACAGCTCTTTTCCGGTTGCAGAGGAATCATCGTCCCGGTTTGCCGCCAGAAAAGCGGCTGTCAATACCGAAAGCTGGCATCCGGTTCCCGTGACACGGCTCATCATGGGATGACCATTGCGAACAATAAATACTGTATCCCCATCTGTCACAAGATCAATTGCTCCCGTCATTACCACAATCGCTCCTGTCCGATTTGCAACGCCTTTTGCCAAAAACGCCCAGCTTTCAAGATTATCCTCTGTCACCAGATCTGTCGTATTTGCATCCACCCCCTGTGGACCGTTAACTGATCCACCGGAAACGCGATTCCTGTGCACAGCCCCTTTTAAATCAGCATTTACCGGGAACTTCTCAGGCTCCATTTTGCAAGCGGCATCCAGTGCACGAAGCTCCGACGCATTCGCGCGGATTGCGGAAAAACGAATCTCTTTCAATAAGCGCATCGCTGTCTGCGTCCGAAACGCAGATGTACCAACTCCAACCGGATCCAGAACGACCGGATGCCCCAGTTCATTTGCGCGCTTTCCCGCGGCAATCATAGCCGGAATCACCTGACGACTCAACGTCCCGATATTAATAGTCAATCCGTCACACAAGGCCGTGATTTCAGCCGTTTCTGCCTCCTCATTTGCCATAATCGGCGAGGCCCCGCAGGCCAGCAGCACATTCGCACAGTCATTCATCGTCACATAATTCGTAATACAGTGAATCCGCGGCGTCTTCTGCCGCACATTTTCCAGCATCTCCCTGAGCATATTCTATAAAAAATTCCTTCCTGACCAGTTGCTTTGTCATCCGTCTATCAGTGTAAATATCAGCTATTTTGTCCCACTGCATGGAAGGGCATTGCCCATTTCCTACAACCGGTTCATCTGCGCCTGCACCTTAGCCAGAACGCCCGACCCCTGCATCGAATAGATTACCACCGCTGAGAGAATAGCTCCGCCGGCCGTAGAAATCAAAAACGGAATGATATATGCGTAAAAAGCGACCGCACCGGCGTCCACTCCCATAAAGAAAACAGCAATCGGATATGCACACAGACCACCCAGCACCGCAGTGCCAAACACCTCCGCCAGCAGCGTCGGAAGAATTCTGCGCGTCTTCCAGTACATCAGGCCACACAGAAAAGCTCCGATCATACTTCCGGGAAATGCCATCAGACTTCCCAATCCGAACAGATTTCGCAAAAAGCTCGCACAAAATGCAACACAGATGCCATAAGCCGGTCCAAGCACAACCGCACAGATGATATTGACCATATGCTGGATCGGAGCGCATCTGCTTCCGAATGCCGGAAAAGAAAACATGCTGCCAACGACCGCAACGGCACAAAGCAAAGCAGCAGTTACCAGTTTCTGGATGATTGTAGTTTTATTCATCTTCTCTCTCCTTCAAAATATATCGCGAACAACC
>JAJBVF010000214.1 GCA_020859965.1 Clostridiales bacterium | reverse complement strand
GTATTTGCCTGTCCAGCAACCGGAGAACCCGGGAATTTCAGCTGACCAACCTCAGGGGAAACGGCAGCGTCAAACTGCATTTCGCCGTCTACCTTCATATCCGGATAAGCTTCCTTAAGCTTCGCAGTAGCATTGGCAACCTTCGTCACGTCATCGCCCTTGCCGGAACCCTTTGTGGAGAAGCTCAGCATAGCCACCTTCGGATCAATTCCGAAATAAGCAGCGGTCTTTGCGGTCTCTACAGCGGTCTCTACGAGAGCATCTTCATCCGGTGCGATCTGGATCGCGCAGTCACCCATAGCAATACGTTCTTCCACCCCATCCTTCTCACGGATGAGAATGAAGCTTGAACTTACGCTCTTGCTGCCTGGCTTTGTCTTAATCAGCTGCAGTGCCGGACGAACTGTGTCAGCGGTAGAATAGGTAGCGCCGCCAAGAAGTGCGTCAGCCACGCCCATTTTAACCAGCATCGTGCCGAAATAATTGCCTTTCTTCAGGTTCTCGCGGCACTGCTCCTCGGTCATCTTACCCTTGCGCAGTTCGACCATCTTAGCTACCATTTCTTCCATACCTTCATAGGTCAGCGGATCGAGAATCTGAACGCCATCGATGCAAAAGCCGCCTTTTTCAGCTGCTGCCTTGACTTCCTCTACATTGCCTACCAGTACCGGCTTCAGAAAATCGCCGCCTTTTACCAGACGATCTGTAGCGGAAAGAATCCGTGCGTCCGTACCTTCTGTAAATACGATCTTCTTCGGGTCTTTTTTCAGTGTTTCCACCAGAGTTTCAAATAAATCCATAGGTCTTGCCTCCATAAAAATCCGATCGCTTCGACCGGTTATTTGATTATCAATTTACCACTACTTTTTTCTGATTGCAAGCAGAAGCGGAGATTTTAGCGAAAAAAGATGAAAATGTTGTGCTTTCATCAGGCAGAAAATGTTTTTGTATGAAAAAACAGGATAAGCAGGATATTGTTAAAGTATTTATGCTATTTACGGAGGTTGAATTTTTTGCACTTCCCAATATAATAAAAGAATGATGAGTTTATTCCTGCCATAAGCTTCTGATTCGAAAGGGCATGTTGCTGGCAGATAGGACGGAGCGATTGGCTGGTCTGCTATTGATATAGAGGAAAATATAAGGAAGGAAAAGATACCGCCGGAACATGGTGGTATCAGAATAAAATATGGACGCAAAGCAGATATTAAAAAAATATTTCGGCTATGACACCTTTAAACCCGGGCAGGAAGAAATTATTGACGCGGTTCTGTCAGGAAAAGATGTATTGGCCATCATGCCGACCGGAGCGGGAAAATCGATTTGCTATCAGGTGCCGGCGTTGCTTTTTCCGGGGATCACAATCGTTATATCACCGCTGATTTCTCTTATGCAGGATCAGGTCAAGGCGTTAAATGAGGCGGGAATCCATGCGGGTTATATCAATTCAACCCTGACGGATGCCCAGATAGCAAAGGTTTATACAAAGGCTGCCCAAGGCGCATACAAAATCCTGTATGTTGCACCGGAGCGGCTTGAAAGCTATGGTTTCGTGGAGTTCACGGAGCAGATTTGCATATCTATGGTGACGGTCGACGAAGCGCACTGTATTTCCTCGTGGGGGCAGGATTTCAGACCCAGCTACCTGAAGATTGTAGATTTTATTGATTGTCTGCACGAGAGACCGATAGTAAGTGCATTCACAGCAACCGCTGCCGAAGAGGTGAAATCGGATATCTCCTGTGTACTTAAGCTGCAGGAACCGAAAATGATAGTCACTGGTTTTGATCGTGAGAATCTCTACTTCAGAGTTGAAACAACGCGAAAGAAGGATGAATTTGTACTCAAATACATAAAGAAGCATCCGGATGAAAGCGGTATTATATATTGCGCCACAAGGAAGAATGTGGACACCATATATGAACGCTTATCCGCTGACGGAATATCGGTGGCAAGATATCATGCCGGAATGAACAATGAGGACAGAAAAGAAAAACAGGATGAATTCATTTACGACCGTTCTTTGGTGATTGTCGCCACAAATGCCTTCGGCATGGGCATCGACAAATCTAATGTAAGATTTGTTATTCATTATAATATGCCTCAGAGCATGGAAAACTATTATCAGGAAGCAGGCCGCGCGGGCAGAGATGGTGAACCGTCGCAGTGCATTCTGCTGTTTTCTCCGCAGGATATTATGATAAATAAATTTCTGCTGGAGCATAAAGACTTTACGGATGTTCCAGAGGAAGATATAGAATCCATCCGGCAGCGCGATGCCAGAAGACTTCAGATCATGGAAGGATACTGCAGGACCACGGGATGCCTGCGCAATTATATTCTTGAGTATTTTGGCGAAAAAAGAAATGAAGCATGTAATTCCTGTGGCAATTGTCACAGAGAATATACAGAAATCGACAGAACAGAGGACGCGAAGCAGGTCATCAACTGCGTCTGGGAGACCCGGGGAAGATATGGCCTCAGTATCATCCTTGGGACACTTCTCGGTGCAAACCGAGCCAGGCTAAAGGAAGTTGGGGCTGTCGATTATAAGACCTACGGGGCACTGAAAAATCGCTCAGAATCGGAACTTCGGATGCTGATCAGTCAGCTGATCATGGACGGTTATCTCTGCCAGACCGCTGATAAATACAGCGTGATCCGTCTGGGGAATATAGCGC